>NZ_JBIVOP010000069.1:0-1193 GCF_044754175.1 Neobacillus sp. NPDC093127 | reverse complement strand
AATAGCCAACAATCCGAAAAAAATTTCAGAGGGTTGGCTATTCATCGTGCGCACCGTAAGGGTGCGCTATTTTTTTATATTTCGGGCTTACAATTGATTCGCTTAATTTACAGTTCTGTTACAAAAGAGGAAATTTACAAAAAAAGCCGTTGAGAAATAAATTTCTCAACGGCCTAAAAAGTCATTTGTAAAATTAATTTAAGGAAAAGAATGCAATACATTTGTTAATTAACAGGTTCAATCGCATCAATATTAATATAAACTCCTTTACCTAAATCGTTACCAACCAAACCTTTGTTTACCAGTTTAATGGTATGAATACCTTTTTCAAGAGTAAGGTCTTCAAATACTAATTGAGAGTAACGAATATTGTTTGAAAAAAGGTTCGCTTCTTTTACAAATACTCCGTCAATGTAAACATCAGCTAATCCATACCATGGGCTAGTTAGAGCAATCCATCGAATCCCACTTCCGTAGAACGTTAATTCAGCCGAAGCACCTTTTTGATAAGTATGGATGGATGAATTATCGGTATAGAGCTGACTAGAATCTTTATACCAATACCCATTAGTAAATAGTGCAGGAGAAGAATCTTCAGTCCAGTTTGTAACTGGGTTTTGTACATGGACCTCTAAAGGTATTGATGCAACAGATTCGTTTCCAGCTGTGTCAACAGCGGTAACTTTATAAAAATAACTCTTACCGAATTCCAACGAATCATCAATAAAATTAGGTATAGAAAGTAAAGATGAGTTTAATTTAGTAAATGACACGTTGTCTAATGAACGGTATATGTTATATCCCTTTAAATCGATGTCTTTATTGGAATTCCATGAAAGACTAGATTTATTCAAAGCTAATTTTTTTTCAACTAATAAGGTTGGAATAGCAGGAGCCGTAATATCCCTTGATTCAATAACCTCAATCGCATCGATATTGATATAAACCCCTTTACCTGAATTATTACCAATTAAACCTTTATTTACTATTTTAATGGTGTGAATACCTTTTTCAAGAGTAAGGTCTTCAAATACTAATTGGGAGTAACGATTAGTGATTGAATATAGATTCGCTTCTTTTACAAATACGCCATCAATATAAACATCAGCTAACCCATACCAAGGGCTAGTTAGAGCAATCCAACGAATCCCACTGCCATTGAACGTTAATTCAGCCGTAGCACCTGTTTGATA
>NZ_JBIVOP010000068.1:0-1199 GCF_044754175.1 Neobacillus sp. NPDC093127 | reverse complement strand
TTGGCGCTCTCCCCTTTTTTAAAAAACGAATGAGCTGCGTCTTCTTTAGTATTGCCTTTTTCACTTTATTACAGAAGTTAATTTTCATGGTAGTTGAAGAAAGAGAAGGTGACATTATTTTTTTACTTAAAACCCGAATAAGGGTCACTTACATTACCCTCTAACTCTGTAACGGTATCTTCTAATTCTGTCCTTACTTCTGGATTTAAATTTGTGTTTGCTAAAGAGGTTTTTGCTGTAAGAAAACTCTTTTGAAGTCCCAGTAAGGCTATTAAAGACAATAAGTTATCAATTAATTTAAAATTGTCTATATTCCAAATGCTAATAACCCAACTATCAATTCGTTCCTTCAAACTCTCTTCTAGATACTCATATGTATTAAATTGACGATCCGCTAATTCATACAAGGCTTCAGATTTTCCTAAAGGACTTGCAGCATAATTCGCTTCAATATACCCCAATAAGTCGGAGAAATGAGAATTCAATTCGGTTACCGATAAATAATCAGGAAGGTCCCTATACTTATATAAATCCATAAAATCACCACATTTCAAAAAAGGTTTGGTACTTTATTTCGTTGCAAAAGGGACTAACTCCTTCTTCAGCTAACCTGCCAGTTAGCGTAAGTGTATTTGTTCACAAACTTGCTTGAAAAAACCTAAAAAACATTTTTTAGGCTATCTTTATTCAAATCTGTTTTTTTATTGTTATCAAATGATAAACCTTTCCCTAATTCAAGCCAACGGAACCAGTAAAGATAGTGCTAGATATTTAGTTGCAACCCCTTGAAAACGGTACATCCAATCCTTCAAACGATTTTAATAACTAAAATCCTACCCTTTTCATTCGTTCACTTCGAAATAAAAGGGGGTTAATTGTGAGAAAATTATTTTCCATTTGTCTTTTTATTTGTTTTTAGCAAACCTTTTCCCCAGAAACTTATTCCGGATATTAAACAAGTTATGAATATTAACTTAAATATTTTTGGCTGTCTGTACTAATGGAATGCTAGCTCATTTTTTACTTTTTCTCTTCAACAAAGCTGACAATTTGTAAAAAAGCGTTCCTGCGATTGACAGAAACGCCTTTTTTAGTCATATCTTGCCCTTTAGCCATCCATGAAGCGCAAAAAACCGCGCTTCACCACAGAGAATGAAAATGGGTTAGAACCGTCAATACTAATTCTACGGCTGAGAGAG
>NZ_JBIVOP010000066.1:0-1381 GCF_044754175.1 Neobacillus sp. NPDC093127 | reverse complement strand
TTTTTCAAATCATAGGTAGCGTTCTGGTTTCCAAAGGTTTCATCCTTAGAACCCACAACAAAAAACTGTGAGCTCCGCGCCTCTTCCCAGTCCTTCTTCCAATCCCGATGGGTTTTATACTTATTTTCCTCCAAATGAAATTGCTTATGGAACAGCTTTTTGGAGCCAAAACAAATTCGAATTTTCTGTTGCGTTGCATCTGATTTCAGTTTTTCTAATTTCTGAGTTAAGTTACGCAATCTGCGCTTTTTTTGAAATAAATACGTTTTTAGATTCTTGTATTTTTTGGCGAGTTTGAGAAATGACGGTTGAGATGGTGGAAGTTGAAGTAGTTTCTGATGGAGTTGTTCCTTTTGGGCTGTTTTCTTTTCAATCATTTTTTGTAAATAGACTATTTTTGATTCAAGTTCCTGTATATCAATTTTCCTTTTTTCAATATAGGAGGAGACCTTTCCATCAAGCTGAATCCTAACGGAATTAAATTGACGGGCCGTAATCCCGTATTGCGTTAGAAAGGTCTTTTTCAAGGAAGCAGAGGGGAGCCCCTTTAAATGGGTTTGAACAAATAGCTTCCGTTCCAGCATGCCAAAAAACTTCCCGTACTCTGAAAGATACATGTCTGAAGTTTGTTCATGATTCAGATCCATGTTCTTTAGTTTCGTTTGGTAAGTTTGTAACATCCTCAATGACTCCCTTCATCTTATCTTCCAAAATTTTATTTTTGTGACTGCGAATTCCATATAACTTTCCAGAAAAGCTGGCAATGATAGCCATTAAATCGTCGACTAACTCTTCTTGTACAGATCTTTCTTTCGCATGATCATCTAAAATATGAAGTTGGACATGATGACTTTCAAAGTAGATTTGCAAATATTCAAATCCAAATCGAGTAAGACGGTCACGATATCGAATGGCGATATCGGAAATTCTTCCTTCTTGAGCAAGTTTCATCAATTTTACCAGGCCTTTACGTTTGTCATTCAAACCCGAACCAACATCCTCAATAATGGTAATATTTTCGTAAAGGTTCAAATCTAATCTTTCTTTAATACGATCTATTTGTCTTTGTAAATCTCCTTTTACTTTTTGTTCATGTGAAGATACACGTGCATAAATCACTATTTTCCTAGTGGCTGCTCCACCGATGTTCTTGCCGGATAATCGAAGCAATTCGCTTTCAGATAATCTTCTTTTACCATTTGGAGTACGAATAAAACTAGCTTTTCCGGCTTGATCCCAACGTTGTAGTGTTTTAATGGATACACCCAAAATTTCCGCAGCTTCTGACATTCTAAATAACTTTTCCATACCCCTATTATACTACCAAATTAATCCACATGTCTATATATGTCTATATTTATTGAAACTGCTAAAAACCCTT
>NZ_JBIVOP010000065.1:0-1471 GCF_044754175.1 Neobacillus sp. NPDC093127 | reverse complement strand
TTGTTCGACGATGCCATTCAAATGGGTTTCATGTTAGAACCTTGAATGCAGCCACTACAGCCCAGGAAAGGCAAGCTCTTTTAAATTGGTCTAAGACAGATAATTTAGACCTGATGGCCATTCTTCAATCAATGATTCATGGCCGGGGGACGTCAAATGAGCTATCTTCAGGTGCCGTTCTTACACTACAAAAGCTTACACGAGCTCGTCGAGAGTTGGTGGGTGAACGAACAACAACGCAAAATCTGATTCGTATGCACATGGATCATATCTTTAGGGAATTTCAAGGAAAGAGCGTATGGGAGAATGGAAAACGTAAGCATGTTCAACCATTTAGTAAGTTATTTGGAAAGGCACCTCTTTATTTCATGCGACACTATCCGCATCCAACTGATATTTTGACACTTGGGGAGAAAGGATTACGTGAATTATCTATCCGTGAAAATCTTAAATTACGGGATAGTACGGTTCAAATTCTATTAGAATTTGCTCAAAACTCCATTTCTCAACCAAAAGAGTTCGTAGATGGAGACATCTTTCTCTTATCTCAAAAGTTGGATCGTTTAGAGTTGTTGAATAATCAAATCAATGTCTTAGAACATAAGATTGAAGATTTATTCGTTGAAACGGAGGGGGCTGTTATCCTTAGCGTTCCAGGGATTGGTGTAGTGACGGGTGCTGAATTATACGCAGAAATGGGGGATATCTCTGATTTCGAACATGCGGGGCAATTAATCAAGATGGCAGGGACAAACCCTATTGTGAAACAATCGGGTGGAAAAAAACCTTCGTACTTTTGTATTAGTAAACAGGGTAGAAGGACATTCAGAAACATAGCCTACCAGGTAGGAAAATCTCTAGCTGTTAATAATCCCGAAATGAAACTAAGATATTTAGCCCTAAAAGACCGTGGAAAACATTCCCGTCAAGCGTATGTAGCCTTGGGAAACCGAATGATTCGATTAGCCTTTTCAATGATTCGAAATCACACATTATATCGTACCAATGACGAAAAATACGTACTAGTAAATGAAATAAGTAAAAAGCTTAGAGCACCAAATGCAAAAAAATTTTATGAATTACATGTCTCTTCAAATATTTGTCTATCAGCTTAATTAAGAGTTTAATATTTTATTGTTCATTTATTTAGGTATTTAATTTTGATAAAAATGGGGCTCCTCTAGGGCGTTAGATCACATTGTATTGGGTGTCTGAGGCTTTAGACCTCGTGGGTCAGCATTATGGATCTTGTCCTGCAAATACGGATAATACGTGAAAATCAAAGTTTATATTTGCTAGGTGGTATCACTGCGGGATGAAAACACGAGATCCTTTCACGTTCTAGAGGAGCCCTATTATATAGTTCTGTGGTAGTTGAACTTCAAAAAAATGGATATAGGAAGTTCTACTTAAGTTCGGTCTTTTTTATAAAATATTTACTCTTGACCTAATTGCCATTATACGCTGACCC
>NZ_JBIVOP010000064.1:0-1495 GCF_044754175.1 Neobacillus sp. NPDC093127 | reverse complement strand
GATTAAGTCCGTATAATTGTGTAAAAAGAAAAGAGTCATTTTTATCCTACTTGGCTACAATGTTTAACAACCACGATAAACATAGAAAAGAGGAATAAAAATGACCCAATTACAGTTTAGCCTAGATATGGAACTTTTAAAAGACTCAGTAATGAATTCAAATATTGATAACGTTGTTAAATCAGCTGTTGTTCTGGTTTTGAATGAGTACATGGAGAAAGAAAGAAATGATTATTTACACGCCGCTGCATATGAACGCTCTGAAGAGCGTCTTGATTACCGAAATGGCTACTACGAACGTGAATTAACGATGAGTATCGGTAAGATAAAACTTAAGGTTCCTAGGACTCGAAATGGTGAGTTTTCACCTACGGTTTTTGAGAAATATGCACGTTGTGACCAGGCATTAGTACTCTCTATGCTAGAGATGGTTATCAATGGCGTTTCTACACGTAAAGTTACACATATTGTGGAACAACTTTGTGGTGAAAGTAAGTCAAAATCGTTTGTTTCTTCACTTACTCAAAAGCTTGATCCTATTATTAATGACTGGGCCAAACGGCCCTTAAATATAAGGTATTATCCTTTTGTTTTTGTAGATGCAATGTATATAAAAGTTCGTGAACATCATCGTGTCGTCTCTAAGGCTGTTTATATAGCCACTGCTATCACTGAAAGCAAAACACGTGAAATTCTTGGGTTAAGTGTGGATCATGCTGAGAGTTATGAAAGTTGGAGTCGCTTTCTCCAACAACTAAAATCACGTGGTCTTCAATCCCCAAAGCTAGTCATTTCAGATGCTCATCAAGGGCTTCAAAAGGCGATTCAACGTGAATTTATTGGGACTAGCTGGCAAAGGTGTAACGTTCATTTTAAACGTAATATCATAGAAAGGCTTCCAAAAAAGGACTCAGCGGAAATACGTATGATGATTAAGCGTATTTTTGATGCAGTCACAATTGAGGATATGCGGAATTTTAAAGGTGAACTGATGAGTCAGTTTGGGGACAATCCTAAATACGAACAAGCTCTGAAAATATTAGATGATGGTTTTGAAGATACCATACAATACATGGAATACCCGGAAGATATCCGTTGTCATATCCGTAGTACAAATTCTCTTGAGCGATTAAATCAGGAAGTCCGAAGAAGAGAAAAAGTAATTCGTATTTACCCTAATACACAATCTGCTTTTCGTTTAGTAGGAGCTGTTTTAATGCATTATCAAGAAACCAATTATTCAAAGCAGAAATCTATTAAAAGGTAGATGTTTAATTTTCAACGTACTTCCAATTATGGATTATTCCATATCCAGTCAAGGCTATCAAAGGAAAAACCGCCTTTGACACCCTTGACTGGATATGGAGATTGAAACCCATGGAAGTAACGCGCGAAAAATGTTAAGGGGTAAGTCGGCTGATCATATATATTTGACATAACAAAATTTGGTTGAAAACATTGTTTAGCAAATTTACACAAAATCAAGGACTTGACT
>NZ_JBIVOP010000063.1:0-1692 GCF_044754175.1 Neobacillus sp. NPDC093127 | reverse complement strand
GAGGCCACTGAAAAAGTCCACTTTTTAAGCAGTTTAAAGGTAGATTTTATCGACCTTTAAACTGCTTTTTTGTTTTATAATAAAATTATAAAATTTTGCGGGTGGTATCCAGATGATTTCCAATCAAGAATCTTTCACTCTTAGTCCATATATAGCAATTTACGATCTTGTTGTCCCAAAAGATAATATGCTTCGCCAAATAAAAGAACTAGTAGATTTTTCATTCATTCTCGAAGAGTTAAAAACGAAATATTGTCTTGATAACGGTCGAAATGCAGTGCCACCAATCCGAATGTTCAAATATCTATTACTAAAATCAATTTATGATTTGTCAGATGTAGATATCGTACAGCGTTCCAGATATGATATGTCCTTTAAATATTTCCTCGACATGGCACCAGAAGACCCGGTAATAGATCCGAGTTCGTTAACAAAATTTCGTAGGCTCCGTCTTAAAGATGTGGGCTTATTAGATTTGCTTATTGGGAAAACAGTTGAGATTGCACTTGAAAAGGAAATTATAAAAAGTAAAACAATAATTGTGGACTCCACACATACGCAGTCACGTTATAACCAAAAGTCTCCAAAGGAATTTTTGCAAGAGAAATCAAAAAATCTTAGAAAAGCAGTTTATCAAATCGATGAATCAATGAAGGAGAAATTTCCACCAAAATCAACTTCTGACGAAGTTGAAGATGAATTAAATTATTGTCGTCAAGTTATTTCTGTTGTCGAATCACAACCACAAATAGCTGTAATTCCTAACGTTAATGAAAAATTAAATGTCCTACATGAAGTAGTAGAAGATTACACAGAACATATGAGTCAAATGAACTGTTCAACTGATACAGACGCACGGGTAGGACATAAAACAGCAGACTCTTCATTCTTCGGATATAAAACACATATTGCAATGAGCGATGAAAGAATAATAACAGCTGCAGTTGTAACAACGGGAGAAAAAAGTGATGGAAAATACCTGCAGGATTTAATTGAAAAAAGCCAAGCAACAGGAATGGAATTTAGTACAGTAATTGGTGATACAGCCTATTCTGAAAAAGACAATATTAGCTATACAAAAGAAAATCAACTTGAACTTATTTCTAAATTGCATCCACATATAACACATGGAACACGTGCAAAAGAAGATGAATTTGAATTTAATAAAGATGCTGGAATGTTCGTTTGTAAGGCAGGGCATATGGCCATTAAGAAAAAATATGAAGAAAGAAAGGGACAAGACAAAAATCCAAGAATCAAATTCTTTTTTGATATTGAGAAATGTAAGGGTTGTCCATTGCGTGAGGGATGCTATAAAGAAGGAGCAAAAAGTAAGACATATTCAATAACAGTTAAATCAACTGAACATAAAGATCAAGAAGAATTTCAAGATACAGAAAGATTCAAACAACTAGCAAAAACTCGCTATAAAATTGAAGCCAAAAATAGCGAACTTAAACATAGACACGGGTTTAAAATAGCAAATTCCTCGGGTCTGTTTGGCATGGAAATTCAAGGGGCAACAGCGATATTCGCAGTGAATCTTAAGCGGATTCTAAAGCTCCTAAATGAAAAGGAGTAAAAAAAGGCAAGGAAAAAGGTGCCATTTCAGCTAATTTTAGACGAAATGACACCTTTTTTATATTCCCTCAAAATGAAAAGACAAAAAAACGTAAGTTTTTCAGTGCCCTC
>NZ_JBIVOP010000062.1:0-1693 GCF_044754175.1 Neobacillus sp. NPDC093127 | reverse complement strand
TCGGTATAATCCTTCAGTTCCGACAGGAACTGTCTAGCCTTTACCAGAGAAATGTGACCATCCTCCATTTAAGCTAGAAACATTTCGCACAACTATTCTGCCCCGTTAACTTAATAATTTCAACAAAAAAAGCGTTAATCCTTCTTTGATTAACGCCCCCGTTAGTTCAACAACAACCTTTAAAATGCCTCACTGACAAAATCGTATTAGTTTGAATGTAACGTTTTTTGTATTATGTTACTTTCGTTTTTTGTCGAATTCCATAAAATAAAAACTTGATTCAATAGATTCGTCATTCAACGAACTTTTGAGTCAGCCTCTTTGATTTATAGATTGAGTTAAGGGATAGTATACAGGATAGTAGCTGCTACACCATCTGGTAAGGCAGGATCTTCCGTCATATCGTTTTTAATTTGTACAGATAGTAGATCGCATTGGTGGACAGCAAAGGTACCGGGTGAAAATGCACAACAATTTGGGGGATTCGGACCATTTACCGTTGCTATAATACCTGTGGCTAAAGGAGTAACGCCACAATCTGTGCTTACAAATATCTCAGCCGTTACCGAATCAGTTGCGCTTAAACTATTATCGCGGATACTGAAAACCAAGCCTGTAATAGTTGCTGTCTGTGGTATGACTACATTATTTCGTACAAAACCCATTGCACCCCCTGATGAGGTACCCAACCCAACGAAATCGTTATTGCTAACTACTGGAGCAGCTAAATAGATCGACAAAACGCATCCACAAGGGGGGGCAAGCTCATCAGCAATCGCATGTTGTACTGTCTCATCTGCTAATTCATTGGCTGCAAGAAGATCATTAAAGGTGACTGAACCTCCCGTAGATCCCGGTTCAGTCCCCAGAACTTGTTGTAAGTTATCAGCAGCCTCATTGATCTCTTCAGCGTTTTCAAGATTTTCTAAAGCATCGGACAAAATTGAGTTTGGATCTGTATCATCTTCAAATTTCACAGTATATGATTCCTCACTTTCATCGAGATAAATTGATTGTCCACCAGCGCCTCCCTGCGCAATGCTCAACGAAATCGAAGTATAAAATTTTGGAAAACAGGCTTGTGACAAAGCGAGTCGCTCTGTACATTAAATGTGGTTATAAGCAATATATTGATGGGTGTTGGCAAATGAATCGGCGCTTGTCTATTATTGATAGCCTTTTTATATATTTGAACCATGGAAAGATTAATGCCCCTTCGGGTGATCCTTGATGACAAATAGTAGAATGAATCATAAGGTTGATGAATATTTAAGTAAAGCCAAAAAGTGGAGTCTTGCGAGCATCGTCGTCATTTCCGGGAGATTATGTCTTATGGTTCCTGCTGTTTCTCAAGTTTCCCCGGTCTTCATGAGCCTAAATCTGAGTGAAAATTATATGTTAAACGCAAATTACAAGGAGAGGGCATTATTCAACAGGTAAATCGGAAATAAAGTCGATATGCTTCAATTAAGCCACAGACAGAACTTATACGGACTAAAAGTATTTTATAAAGGAAATAGAATTTATTTCTCTTCTTTCACTAAATGCCACGTTACTTGAATAAGAAAATGGCATTACCTCATTGTTGAAGTAATGTACCCTTTAGCCATTCATGAAGCGCAAAAAACCGCGCTTCACCACAGAGAATGAAAATGGGTTAGAACCGTCAATACTAATTCTACGGCTGGAAGAG
>NZ_JBIVOP010000061.1:0-1760 GCF_044754175.1 Neobacillus sp. NPDC093127 | reverse complement strand
GTATAATCCTTCAGTTCCGACAGGAACTGTCTAGCCTTTACCAGAGAAATGTGACCATCCTCCATTTAAGCTAGAAACATTTCGCACAACTAAACTGCTCCGTTAGTTTAAAAACGCCATCAATAGAGGGCTAAATAATGTAGGAACAAGCAATAGTAGAACTAAACCAGTGAACATATATGTAACATATTTCTTTCTATCAACACCTTCTCTTAGTTCCCACAATCCTATTGTTATGAAATATAAACCTATCATTAAAACTATTACTGCTAACATAACAATAATATTCATCTAATTATCCCCTTTCTATTAATTGTTTTCCCTCTTACCATAAATCCATTTTAACATAATATTCCAAACACCTATACAACTTTCTTGCTCCAATAATACAAAAAGAAGCGGCTGCCTTGTTCAGCAATCGCACCCCGTTAGTACAATGAATCCAGAAGCATTGTTTCCTAATTTTTCTCTAATATAACAAGTGAATAAACTGATGTTGCATCAGAATTATCTGACATTGCACTTTGAGAGACAACCTTCCATCCCTCTTGCAAAAGTTGATTTAAATCACTTAAGTTATTCTTCTTATCGGTAACATAATAAACTACGATTGCCTTTTGCATGATACACCTCCTGAACAAAATATATACTACATATCCATTAAACTGCTCCGATAGTTGAATAGGCTCTCCCGTTTCAATTTCGAGAATCAAGTCAATAATTCCTCTAAAAAAGAAATTTTAGGGAGAGATGTATTTTGTTATTGTCAAAGGCATGGGAAACGTATGAATCGGATAAACGAATTGAAGGGTTCTCACCACAAACACTTAAAGCATATAAACTTCAATCCACTTTACTTATTCGATATTTCAAGGATATAAATGTTGATACCATATCTACTGTTCAACTAAAAGAATACCTGGCAAAGTCGAGCGAAACCTTAAAACCTTCAAGTTTATCTCACCGAATACGCTTTATGAAATCATTTTTTCGTTGGTCACATGAAGAAGGACATGTTTCAAAAAATCCCGCTGCAAAAATAAAGGAACCTAAAACAGGGAAACGAATTCCTAAGTTTTTAACAGAAATTGAAATTGAATATTTACGTAAGGCGTGTACCAGCCCATTGGAAAAGGCATTGTTTGAATTCATGTTTTCTACAGGATGTCGTATAGGAGAAATTGTTACATTACAGAGGAGCAGAATTAATTGGTCAAACCGTTCCGCCATTGTTAGAGGTAAAGGAGATAAAGAAAGAGAAGTTTATTTTAATATCCGCTGCGAAATATGGCTTAAAAGATACAATGAACAACGCCAGGATAACGATGCAGCTATTTTTGTCACCGAACGGCATCCTCATCGAAAGAGCATTGCCCAAATGAGGTATATCATCAAGCGGATTTCAAAAAGGGCAGGCATAAATAAAACGATCCATCCACACCAGCTGAGGCACAGCTATGCTACTCACAAGTTAAATAATGGTGCTCCTCTTGAAGTCATTCAGTGTTTATTGGGACATGAGAAAAGCGAGACTACGAGGATATATGCACAGTTAAGCAGGAGTTTAAGGCAAGAGCTTTATAGGAAGTATTTTTAAAAAGGGACGCAAAAAAGCAATGCTGAAAAAAATTAAGTAGTTCCGATAACGTGGAGAAAACTTAAATTCACAGTAAGCCCGTAATCAAATAACGCATATAAACGAGTCGGCACCTCCGGTACGATAGACGTATCAATCAAAGGAGGTGCCATCTTTATGCCAA
>NZ_JBIVOP010000060.1:0-1769 GCF_044754175.1 Neobacillus sp. NPDC093127 | reverse complement strand
GGGGTAGTAAAATTAGAAGTTCTGTGATAGGTACTTCCATTTTATATTGAAAACGGTGGCCTTTTTCAATTTATTTGACCTATTTTCTATACTAGACCCCCACCCAGCAAAAGTTTAATACCATAAAGTGTGAAATCTAAACAGAGAGCTGACCTCTCTGTTTTTTGTTCTTCAATTTGTCATAATTTATGGATCGAATTTGGTAGGAATTTAGTAGTTGTTGTTGAATAATGTATTTAATTGAGAATAAAGTAGAAAGAGAGGTGCTATCACCAGCCTTAGGAATTTACGTCCTGTGCCATCTCTTGTACCACTCTGATTGAAGAGTAAAGCCTAGAGGGAAGAATTGCAAATAGGCACAATTTAGCTGGTGGGACATAAAGACTTGAGTTAAAGTGGGGACGGACAGAAAAGTGCAATTTCATAAATCGTTCCTTATTATTGTCACTTTCCATGTTGAAAAAGATACCTGATTTTAAGCATGATATACTAACTTCTCCAATTGAAGCCACATTAATCCTTTTTTTTCACTCGCATTCACACTCATTAATTATCCGAAGTACAATTGAATAAATAATGGAGATGATTTATTCGTGGCATCGAATATGTAAGCCAAATTTGAAGTTTGGTTTCAAAATTAGTTCACTAAATTTTGTTTAAATGGTTTTATTTTATAAAGGGTGCTGTAAAAAACATGACCATTGGATAAGAGAGGTATACTATGGGATTTGAAGAAGAATACCAGGCCTTTATGAATACTCACTTACAGCCAAGAACCGGTGAACGGTTGCGGCGCTTACAAGAAGGTCACAATCAGGCTGAAATGTTATTTTTGAAGCAAGTGTGGTGGCCTTTATTTTACCATTTCAAGTATCTTCATCCAGAATATGAAGTCGATGATTTCAAGGATGGCAAAAGGTATTTGGATTTTGCTTATATTCGTCCGGCCATTCGGATTTGCCTTGAGGTTGACGGGTATGGCCCTCACCTAAAGAACATAAGCAGATGGCAATTTTCCGACAACCTGGAACGTCAAAACCAGTTGGTGATTGACGGATGGACCGTGATCCGCTTTTCTTATGACCAAGTTAAAGAGAAGCCTCGTCGATGCCAGCAGATTGTTCAGCAAATGATTGGTCAATGGCTGGGTGATGAACTGGACCAGACATCTCTGTCCTTTGTTGAAAAGGAAGTGCTCCGGCTAGCGATTCGAAAAGGAGAAGCCATATCCCCTAAAGAAGTCGAGAAGTATTTGAAGCTAAGTGATAAGACGGTAAAAAAAATACTCTCTCAACTAGTCGATAAAAAGAGGTTGATTCCCGCATCTGGGATCAAGAGGGTCCGCTCTTATCGGTTGGGGGATCAGGTTAAGCACCCGATCTGATAAATAGACGGAAAAATTTCGCTTAATTAGTAAATAGCATTAAAAATAGCCCTAATAGACGGAGAGATTCCGCCTATTGACTCGAAAATCGTGAAAATGGGGGGTTTTGCTTTGCATAATCGGAAAACCTTCCCTTATTTACCCTGAAACGAGCTCTATTCTGCATTTAACCGGAAAATCGAGACTGTCGATTAAGTTGGAGTTTATTCCATTCCTAAGCCATTTTTCACATACTTTGTGAATTTTATTGGATTTTTTCACAAACCTTCATTGTTTTTTATGTATTTTCTCTTCCTAAGGCCTTCTATTTGTCCTGATTTCCCTAATTTGGACAGACGGGGGCCTTTACCCGATTCTCGCATTTTTTGAAACGATAAAAGGGCTT
>NZ_JBIVOP010000059.1:0-1967 GCF_044754175.1 Neobacillus sp. NPDC093127 | reverse complement strand
GTAAGCCCGAAATATAAAAAAATAGCGCACCCTTACGGTGCGCACGATGAATAGCCAACCCTCTGAAATTTTTTTCGGATTGTTGGCTATTTTGCACATGTAGCCTGGATATTTTCCGACCAAGGCATGTAGTTATGTAAAAGATCTGGCTGCTGATGAATTGGTAAAGCTGGCAGCTCCGTAAGTAGCTTGACTAAATATTGATAAAAATCGACACCATTTGCTTTTACAGTTTCAGCTACACTTAGACAAATAGCGTTCGCTCTTGCACCTGCTTCGCTTACAGAGAACAGCCAATTTTTGCGACCGATTACGTTGGGACGAATCGCATTTTCGGCTGGATTATTATCGATTTCTAAATGGCCATCATCAAGAAATGCTTTTAAACCTTCTGCACGGTTCAACGTATATTCAGCGGCTTTCGCCAACGCATTTTTACCAAAGAACGGTGAACGGTCAATCCAAGCGAAAAATTCATCCACGATGGGTTTTGATTCTTTTTGCCTCACTTGTTGGCGTTCTTCCGGTAAGAGGTGTTTAATTTTACGCTCAATCTGGTACAATCGATCGCAGTAATCGACACCTATTCGTCCATTTTTACTATCATTTTTTAACCAATAACGTCTTGTGTGCGCCCAGCAGTTGGCGAACTGCACGTCAGGTAAATGACCGTAAGCTGAATAGCCATCGCAAATCACCGTTCCTTTAAATCCGGTGATTAGGTCTTCCAATACAGCTCGGCTTCTTGATAAAGCACTTTTGAAAAGGACAATGATGGGCCCTTGGCTTGGTACGCTACGGCATACCCAGTTATAAGCGTTCGATTGGCCGGATTTTCCGTCGGAACGCTTAATGATTTGCGCATAAGTTTCATCCACATGAAGCACGGATTTGGCAGTTAATAATTGCTTCATTAAATCATAGATTGGTTGAAGCCAGTCTTCGGCTGCACGAATAACCCAGTTAGATAGGTTCTTATCATTTGTAAGTAGACCATATCGTTCCCATTCCTTCACCTGGCGGTAAAGAGGCAAGTACTGAATAAACTTATCGTAGATAAGCTTTGCCAAAACAGTTGGTCCTGCAATGCTCCGTTGAATAGCAGCTTGCGGCGCTTTCCCACGCTTGATTTGCGCCTGTTTTGTGGTATCTTTTTTGCAGGCCGTGCACTCATATGCATGCTCGATATGTTGCACACGCTTTAGTGTAGCTGGAATGAATTTTGCTTCTTCACGTGTTATTGTTGTACCTACTTCTGTCATTTGATGAAGACAACAATCACATAGCGTATTAGCCGGATGATGGTGAACTTCTTCTATCTCAATATTGTCGCTAAATGAATCATTTCTCTTTTTCTTCGATACTTTACGGACAACGGTATAGCTAACCGTTTCTGTGCTTTGTTCTTCTGTCTGCTCAGAATCATTAAAAGACGGATCGTCTTCAAATAAGGAGCCTTGACCGTCAGGTGCTTGATACTTTGACTTTTCTGATTTAGAACCATATAAAGCTTTGGTTAATTGGCGAATTTGTTCAGTTAATGCTTCTATTTGTCGATTTGACTGAGCCAGTTGTTGCTCTAGTAATCGAATGATACGTTCATTTTGCTCTTCTTGCTTCGGATTGCCATTTGTCAAATCGTTCACCACATTTCCGTCCAGTTTCATCTACGGATGATTATACCATTCGGAATAGAACATTTAAAAGACACCTTTTATAGATTTCGCAATAGCCTTTGGCTGCTGAAGCGATAGTCCTTCTAATAGCCAACGAAGCTCTTGCTGTGAAAGATTTCGCACTTCATTTTCGTCTTTCGGCCATTGAAGCTTGCCGTTATCTAAACGCTTATAAAGCATGGCGAAGCCATCACCATCGAAGTACAAACATTTATAACGATCCCTGCTCCATCCAGAAAACAGAAAGATGGAATCGCTGTATGGATCTAATTCAAATGAATCTTGAATAAG
>NZ_JBIVOP010000058.1:0-2332 GCF_044754175.1 Neobacillus sp. NPDC093127 | reverse complement strand
TGGTTGGCATAAAGATGGCACCTCCTTTGATTGATACGTCTATCGTACCGGAGGTGCCGACTCGTTTATATGCGTTATTTGATTACGGGCTTACATTCGACTAACAAGGCAGGGAGTTCGAATAATTGTTAAAGAAACTTTTAACAAGATTTGTCCGTCAAATTAGAATAAATATTATCGTGGCAGGTGTTGTTGAATGTATGAAAATAAAATTGGCCTTTGGGTTAAAAAGAAAGGGCGTGTGCAAAAGCAGTTGGCCGAAAAATGCGGAGTGTCCCAGCAGACTTTTTCAAGCTGGGTCAAAAATCAAACGCATCCCGGTTTAACCCAGGCAGCTATTTTGAGCAGAGAACTAAACCTGGATATCGGGGATTTAGTCGGTGAAGTGGAAGAAAAAAAGGATCTTCGTAAAATGTTTATCGATGAATTAGAGTACTCGCAGCGGGTCTTTACTATTTTGAAACGCAACGGAATAAACACTGTGGGAGATCTGATTGACTATGATTTAGGCAATCTCCGGAAAGCAGGTCCGAAAGCAATACATGAGGTGGAGGTTAAATTAGAGAAAATTAGAAAAGAAATTGAGGGAGATGAAAAGTGAAATTTCCCCTTCCTCGTAGCTGATGTTTGAACGCATTAGAAGTAAATCTTCAAAGAATGTCAAAAAAATAAAATAGGTTTATAAGGGGTATAAGCGACCGAAACCGAGAAAATGTTGCAAGTTCGGTAGCTTATAAGGGTATAAGCGACCGAAACCGGGAAAATGTTGCAAGTTCGGTAGCTTATAAGGGGTATAAGCGACTTCACGGTCACAATAACCAACAGATAGTGACCATTCAGAAATTTTTTAGAAGTTAAGGTTACAATTTTCTCCAATTACGACATAATAGTGGTAACTTATTACTTACTTCTGACCACTTACTACATCATTTCCGAAACTTATAACATTAGCTGGGAATTTACTAGAAATCCATTTGAACTCAAGTGACTGACTACATAGTTTGAGCCAACTGCGAAGTAAAAGGTGTACCTAGAATGAACTAGAGATTTTTTTCAAAAAATAGTTACAAAGTCATATTTTCGAAAGGATTTTTAAAAATTAATAAAGAATTAATATATATATTTAGGTCTTTTATCATAGGAAGGATGGTTTTATTGAAAGCATCATCAGAACCAAAAAATGAAACATCACGTCTAAAGGGATTTCTAGTATCTCATCCGTTAAGCTCATACTTTATCACTTTGCAACCAATTTTCCCATCTTTACCGTATGTTGCATAGCGATATCGATTATTCTGACCTGGATATATAACAAAAAGCAAGGAAATCTGTTTAGTGTGATGCTCGTTCATGCAAGTATAAATACGTTTAGTATGATACAACCATATGCTACAAATCCTTCTTTGAAAGATATGGATATATCATTCATGATTGTATTTGTTTTATTGGCTCTAATTGCTCTCATCTCCACTCGTGGTAAGCTTGGATATGATAAATATTCTTATACAGGACTTGCTGAAAATGTAAATACCTGAAAATAGCATTTAGTTACCGTTCTTGATTCAACAAAAGCAGAATGTATTGAAAAAATAGATGATAGGACGAAATATAGATTTGCCTCCGATACCATAGATCCGGTTTTTTTAGAGGCTCTGTTATTATTCATTGTTGATATTCGTGTAGATATGAGAATTCATAGGCGGAGAATTTCCGTCTAATGTATAAAGTAGAAGCTTAACAAGCAGATATAAACGGAGAAATTCCGACTAACTGCTCTAAATAAGAAAAAATCCAAAGGTTTGGATAATATAATCGGAAAAACTACCTTTATTTTTAAGGAAATATGTGTATTTCCCAATTTAAGCGGAATTTTACCGTTTATTTTTCAAACACAATGAATCAACATTCAGTTATAACAGAGCTTTTTTAAAAGAAAACTCTCTTTAGTAAAGGGAGTTTTCTTCTTGGCTTTTGGATTATATTAAAACTCAAAAAAATTTCTTGAGGGGAGAAGAAAAATGAAAATAGGAGGAAAATATTTTGGGTTGGCGTACTCTTATTTTTGATAGGATTTTATTTTTTCATCTTTTTTCATTGGATTATTATCGGCACATTAATTGCATTATTTGGAAGCTTTTTAATCGCGATTAGCTTTTACTATCCTGAGTCTAATGGAGGTAGAGGAATAAAACATTAGGTATGTAAATAACGACTTAGTTTGTGAATTAATGTTATTAAACTACCATGAAAATTAACTTCTGTAATAAAGTGAAAAAGGCAATACTGAAGAAGACGCAGCTCATTCGTTTTTTTAAAAAGGGGAGAGCGCCAA
>NZ_JBIVOP010000057.1:0-2364 GCF_044754175.1 Neobacillus sp. NPDC093127 | reverse complement strand
AAATAGCCAACAATCCGAAAAAAATTTCAGAGGGTTGGCTATTCATCGTGCGCACCGTAAGGGTGCGCTATTTTTTTATATTTCGGGCTTACAATTCACAGTCCAAATAACACGAATTTTCGTAGTATAAATAGTAAGTGAATTAACATTACAATTAGTACACAAAAAAAGCTTGGGTTATCCCAAACTTTCTGTTTTGAATGTGATGTTCTTATTCAATTAAAGCCTTAGTTGAATAAAAAAGCTTTTTAGTCGTTTATTAACTCATCGAAATTTATTTCTGCTGAAATTGCATATTTATCTGTAACAACAGTGCCACTAGTAAAAGCTTTAACCTCATGGTAAATATTGTTGTTCCCTACAAAAACTATTCTTAAATCTGGACCATGTTCCCATACGATTTTTGATAAATCTGTCTTTGGACTTTTATTGATTTTATCAATAATTTTTGTAATAGTGTTTTTATCAGTTATTATAATTGATTCACCATTAACCCAATTATTGTTAACCTGGGGCATTTCATTAATTATACTCATTTTTATGAACTCTTCTTTTTTCTCGACAATATCTGTACTCCTACAAGCAGTCAATACAAACAGTAATGCCAAGAATAAAATACGATATTTCAAGTCACACCATCCTATCTGTATTTTTATTAAACAAACCCACTTCCGTTAGTTGGGGAAACTGAATATTCATAATCTTTAATATTATTTTACCACATAATTTTATAAATCCTTGAGTTTTCTTGAAACAGATAAAAAATCGCATCTCAAATAGCAAGTAAAATAGCACCCTTTTTCGCACGATGACAATATCCATTGTCAAGTTGTTATTTGGGGTGCTATTTGCTATGCTATTTTATTGTTATTATCTTATAAAACATTGATAAATCAATGAAATTATCCCTGCTATTTACTTTGGTATAAGGTATGCTAATTCATATGTTTTTTACACTTTTTCTCCACAAAAACTGAACTACTTATTACAGGCAGCCACTTTTTTAACTAAAGCTACCCATTACTTGAATAAGAAAAAGTCGTTCTTACATGTTAATTGAAAAACTTACGCCTTGTTCTTTATTCTTTTATCGAATAAATAATCCAAAAACAATACCCCTCCTAAGAGGAGTGGAAATCCAATAATTATATAATAAATATTTCTAGGCACTTCAAACACTTCTCCAAGATAAATGAAAAGAAACGTCCAAATGATTTTTGCTATGGTCTTCCCCAACTTACGATTCATAATAAAACTTTCCCCTTTTTAACTGTTTCATGGATTGATAATCCAATTATACATCACAGGGCTGTTCCGCCTTCTTGTGAAATAAGCCCTTCCTTAATCGGCATAATTTCCACCATGTTTTGTTCTTCTCTTGTTTTAACTGTGTAAACATCTTTTCTATCAGTTAATTTAGATTGTTCTTCTGCCGAAACTTTTGTGCTTTGAAAGTTTTTAGCAAAACCAATAGATAACGCTAAAACCCAACCTTAATAACACTTTCTCTATACTATAAATAGAAACTGTTCAATAATAGAACAACTTCTATCCACCTACAATAAACTTATCAATAATAGTCTCTCCATCAACATCATACAACGGAATTTCTCTTGATTCAGATTCCTTTGTTAGTCTACCGCTTCTTCAGGTGTTTTTGATTGAGGTCCATTTAACTCGTCTTTTTTCACATACCCTAATGTGCCGCCTATTCCGTAAGCCCTGATTAAATCAGGTTCATCTTCAAAAGAGGTTGCATCCGATGATGAACCATACGTCTGTCCTTTTTTATTTTGAGGATAAGCGATTTCGATTTTACTCTTCGGGTTGTAAACTTTGTTATAAGCTGATTCATTACTGAAAAAAAGGTTCCAAATAACTATACCTCAGGCAAGTACGCCACTAACAAATAACATACGTTTAAGCAAATAAGCACTCCCTTAAATTACCTTTTCTAATATTATAAATCATTTTTTGTTGGTGTACTATCCTGCTCCGTTAGTGGAACAAGGAAAAGGCTGCCGAAGCAGCCCTGATCATCAACTATTGCACTCGTTAGTGCCAGTAAGCAAAAACTATGCTTCATCAATTAACCTAGTATACTCACCCGCGTTCTCTTTATTTATTTTTTCTATTTTAAAATCCTTTGCTATAACCTCAATAAACACGTCGTGACCTTTGATTACATAATGGTTATAATCATTAATTGATTTTTTATTATGTAGATACAAATTATTATTCTTGGTAATTAGTTCTTTTAGCCATTTAGAGTGTAAGCCCGAAATATAAAAAAATAGCGCACCCTTACGGTGCGCACGATGAATAGCCAACCCTCTGAAATTTTTTTCGGATTGTTGGCTATTT
>NZ_JBIVOP010000056.1:0-2595 GCF_044754175.1 Neobacillus sp. NPDC093127 | reverse complement strand
CACCCGTTCCCATACCGAACACGGAAGTTAAGCTTCTCAGCGCCGATGGTAGTTGGGGCAGGCGCCCCTGTGAGAGTAGGACGCTGCCAGGCTGTAAAATATGGAGGATTAGCTCAGCTGGGAGAGCATCTGCCTTACAAGCAGAGGGTCGGCGGTTCGATCCCGTCATCCTCCACCATAAATACAATAACTTGATTTATTTGCCGGGGTAGCTCAATTGGTAGAGCAACTGACTTGTAATCAGTAGGTTGGGGGTTCAAGTCCTCTCGCCGGCACCAGTTTTTCGAGCCATTAGCTCAGTTGGTAGAGCAGATTGCGGACTTCATTGAATAAGCTTCTGCGGGCAATCTGCGAGAAAGAACGAGAGTTCTTTTGAGCATCTGACTTACCACAATTAAAGATTAGTGAATCATCTTAGTATGAGCCATTAGCTCAGTTGGTAGAGCATCTGACTTTTAATCAGAGGGTCGAAGGTTCGAGTCCTTCATGGCTCACCATTTTAAATTAATATGCGGGTGTGGCGGAATTGGCAGACGCACCAGACTTAGGATCTGGCGCCGCAAGGCGTGGGGGTTCGACTCCCTTCACCCGCACCAATTAATATCTATAATGCGGAAGTAGTTCAGTGGTAGAACACCACCTTGCCAAGGTGGGGGTCGCGGGTTCGAATCCCGTCTTCCGCTCCAAATGTGCCGGGGTGGCGGAACTGGCAGACGCACAGGACTTAAAATCCTGCGGTAGGTGACTACCGTACCGGTTCGATTCCGGTCCTCGGCACCATTTAAAATTATAATGCGCCCGTAGCTCAATTGGATAGAGCGTCTGACTACGGATCAGAAGGTTGTGGATTCGACTTCTTCCGGGCGCGCCATATAAACGGGAAGTAGCTCAGCTTGGTAGAGCACTTGGTTTGGGACCAAGGGGTCGCAGGTTCGAATCCTGTCTTCCCGACCATTCTTCTTACTTCTTTATGGGGCCTTAGCTCAGCTGGGAGAGCGCCTGCTTTGCACGCAGGAGGTCAGCGGTTCGATCCCGCTAGGCTCCACTTTGATTTAATTATATATTTGGCGGTGTAGCTCAGCTGGCTAGAGCGTACGGTTCATACCCGTAAGGTCGGGGGTTCGATCCCCTCCGCCGCTACCAAAACATTTTTCAAAAGAACTTTAACTTGGACCTTTAGCTCAGCTGGTTAGAGCAGACGGCTCATAACCGTCCGGTCGTAGGTTCGAGTCCTACAAGGTCCACCATGTGATTCATATTTAACACGGAGGAATACCCAAGTTTGGCTGAAGGGATCGGTCTTGAAAACCGACAGGCGGGTCATTCCGCGCGGGGGTTCGAATCCCTCTTCCTCCTCCATATTATTATCATATTTTATTGTCGCGGGGTGGAGCAGTCTGGTAGCTCGTCGGGCTCATAACCCGAAGGTCGCAGGTTCAAATCCTGTCCCCGCAATTCGGTCTGGTAGTTCAGTTGGTTAGAATGCCTGCCTGTCACGCAGGAGGTCGCGGGTTCGAGTCCCGTCCAGACCGCCATATGTTGGCTCAGTAGCTCAGTCGGTAGAGCAAAGGACTGAAAATCCTTGTGTCGGCGGTTCGATTCCGTCCTGAGCCACCATTTTTATTTGAATAGATTATTGTTATGGCGATTGTGGCGAAGTGGTTAACGCACCTGATTGTGGTTCAGGCATTCGTGGGTTCGATTCCCATCAGTCGCCCCATATTATTCTTTGCGGGTGTAGTTTACTGGTAAAACCTCAGCCTTCCAAGCTGATGTAGTGGGTTCGATTCCCATCACCCGCTCCAAAATATGGGCCTATAGCTCAGCTGGTTAGAGCGCACGCCTGATAAGCGTGAGGTCGATGGTTCGAGTCCATTTAGGCCCACTATTTTTTTGTTCCGCAGTAGCTCAGTGGTAGAGCTATCGGCTGTTAACCGATCGGTCGTAGGTTCGAGTCCTACCTGCGGAGCCATTTATGGGGAAGTACTCAAGAGGCTGAAGAGGCGCCCCTGCTAAGGGTGTAGGTCGGGTAACCGGCGCGAGGGTTCAAATCCCTCCTTCTCCGCCATAAAAATTTACGGCCCCTTGGTCAAGCGGTTAAGACACCGCCCTTTCACGGCGGTAACACGGGTTCGAATCCCGTAGGGGTCATACAAAAAAACTGATGATAATTATCATCAGTTTTTTTGTGTTCTATCAGAATTTAAATCATTAGACTTCGAGAATTGTCCAGCGCCAGCGCCCTAGCAGCTAATGTCCTTAGCTGCTCCGCTCCTACGATAAGTCAAGCAGGAATGAGCTCCACGATTAAAAAAAATTAATTGTGCCCGAGAAAGAGAAAAAAGGGTCCCCGCGGTCACAAAAAAAATAAATTGTGCCCGACAAAGAGAAAAGAGGGTCCCCGCGGTCACAAAAAAATAAATTGTGCCAGTGAAAGGAAAAAAGGTTCCCGTCAATGGGCAGGGAAAGATAAAAAAACGGAAAATGAGCATTCAGTGTAAGGTTCACAGTGCCCGTGAACAAGAGAAAAAGCCAAGTGCGGGCACTCTAAGAGGTTCACAGTGCCCGTGAACAAGAGAAAAAGCCAAGTGCGGG
>NZ_JBIVOP010000055.1:0-2607 GCF_044754175.1 Neobacillus sp. NPDC093127 | reverse complement strand
ATTGTACTGTGCGAAACGTTTCCTTATAAGTGCGAAAGCACGAAAAAGGAGGATTGCTGAAAGGCAATTATAACTGATTAATCGAAACTCGGAATGATAGCCGTCATGTTGAGCTGAAACGAGTTATCTGATACTCCTACATGCACGGAATGGTAGTAGCCCGAACGTGTATGAAGCTAGGTGAAGTCGGCTGAAATGTACCTAAGTTCTTAAACAGAATATGGTTCATGATAGGCCGGGATGCTACAAAATATCTAAGGTGAGAATGTCCAGATGGACTGACGAACTTGCGAATGTACGGGTCTAGAATTTAATACGCTCGAAAGACGTATGCTGTAAATGCAGTGTCAAACACCGAAAAGTACGACTAGTACATAGGAACCTCGGAATATCTAACTAATGAGGATATAGAATTGACAGGCTTAAAGTAAGCACCTACGGATATATGTAAAGCTAGGTTAATCGGAACGTTGTAAGTAAGAAACATCCACTATTAAAAGACTACTATCTGGATGGTGTCTATAAGATAAATAAACATCGAAGTGACTTTATTCTTGCGAAAGTAGGGATATAGTACCAATGAAACGTGTAACGAGCGTGGAGGGATGGTCCCAAGTCTTATTCTTTGAAGGCAAATCAATCTAATGAAACTCACAGGGTCGAGTAAGATGATGGGATTTTCCGCAAGGAAGGAGAAACAATCCATCGGTGAGTACAGCTTTACGGCATGCAGAATATTACAGTATGCAAGACATATTTGATGACCTTTACGAGCGAAGTAAAAACAATGCTACAAAGGGTTTAAGGCTATATGAACATATCATATCGAAAGACAATATCTTATTAGCCTTTCGAAACATCAAAGCGAATACAGGTTCAAAAACAGCTGGAACTGATGGTATCACGATTGATAAATATAAAATTGAAAACGTTGATGAATTTATTGAAGTAATTCGAAAAGCAGTAAAGAATTATAAACCTCAAACGGTACGAAGAGTTGAAATACCTAAACCGAATGGAAAGAAAAGACCATTAGGAATTCCAACTATGAGAGATAGATTAATACAACAGATGTTCAAACAAGTATTAGAACCAATTTGTGAAGCTAAGTTTTATCACCATTCATACGGTTTCAGACCAAATAGGTCAACTCATCATGCAATGGCTAGATGTCAGTTCTTAGTCAATAATGTGAAGTTACATCATGTAGTAGATATTGATATAAAAGGTTTCTTTGACAATGTAAGCCATTCAAAATTAATTAAACAAATGTACAGTATAGGAATACGGGATAAAAGAGTATTAGCCATTGTTTCAAAAATGCTAAAGGCACCAATAAAAGGCATAGGTATTCCAACTAAAGGAACTCCGCAAGGAGGTATCCTTTCCCCCCTTCTATCGAACATTGTTTTAAATGATTTAGATTGGTGGATAGCTAACCAATGGGAATGCTTAAAACTAAAACATTCTTATGCACCTAATAGTAAGACTAGAGCCTTAAAGAAAACGAATCTGAAACAAATGTATATAGTCAGATATGCGGATGACTTCAAGATTTTCACAAATTCTCATGAATTAGCTATAAAAATACACCACGCCACCAGAGAATATCTAAAAAATCAATTAAACCTTGATATATCTTCCGAGAAATCGGCGATTACTAATCTAAGAAAAAGAAAATCCGATTTTCTAGGTTTTTCTCTCAAAGCAGTATCCAAGCGTAATAAATACGTAGCCAATACACATATTTCAGATAATAAGAAGAAAAGCATACTAGAGAAACTTAGATATTTAATTCGTGAAATTCAAAATAAGCCAACACCAATAATTGTTTTGGATTATAACGTTTATATTCTCGGAATTAAAAATTACTATAAGATCGCAACTCATATCAATAAAGACTTTGGAAAAATAGCCTATCGTCTAATGAAAACCATGTATAATCGTCTAAAATCAATTGGGAAGTATGGAAAACCAATTAATCCATCGGAAACTTACAAGAGACTTCATAAGAATAATTTCAAAACATATAAAATTGCTGGTTTGCACTTATTTCTCTTAGGAGATACACAAACAAGCAATGCTATGAACTTCAGTCAAGATATATGTGACTATACAAAAAAAGGAAGGCTCAAACTTCATCAAAATCTCAGAGCTGACATTGCCATAGAAATAAACAAGATGTTAAAAATACCTTACGGTAGAGACAACTTAGAATTTGCAGATAACAGAATTTCAAGGTACTCTATGCAACTAGGAAAATGTGCTGTAACAGGGGAATTTTTAACATCTGACAAGCTGCACTGTCACCACAGGCTACCCCGAATTATGGGAGGGACAGATGAATTTATCAATCTTGTAATCGTGCATGAAGATGTACATAGATTAATCCATGCTACTAATGAAACGACGATTGAACGATATAGGAACATTCTTCAATTAGATGGTAAACAATTGAAGAAGCTAAACCAATTTCGTAAAGTTTGTAATTTAATTGCTTTAGTCTAAAAGAATAAGATGGAACGCCTAATGCGGTGAAAATCGCACGTTGGGTGTGGAGCAGGGGAAAAGCTGGAGATTACATCAAACGCTTACCTATTGCTATTA
>NZ_JBIVOP010000054.1:0-2716 GCF_044754175.1 Neobacillus sp. NPDC093127 | reverse complement strand
TAGTTGTGCGAAATGTTTCTAGCTTAAATGGAGGATGGTCACATTTCTCTGGTAAAGGCTAGACAGTTCCTGTCGGAACTGAAGGATTATACCGAAGAATCAAATGATGGGGTAACGCCCTGAAGGGTTCTCTCTTAGTCGAATAGCACTGGATTTAGTAAGAATGATAGTGTTATAAGCTCGGCGAAAAGGCGTAAGAATTTACCGTAACAGGTTAAGCTGTCGAAAGCCTACCCGATGGGGTGGTGTAAATCATGATGCTTGAGTTGACTGAATATGGTGAGAATGCGAATAAACCTAAAAGAAAAGGTTAAGCTGACAAACTTCTGGATGTACGGGTCTATAACTGCGATACATAGAAATGTGTATATCACCAAATTGTGAGGTTAGATGTGGGTTAGTAAGACTAACTAATATGAAAATCCATGATACGTTACAGGCGTATGAATGCTAACAGGCTTACAGGAAGCACCTAAGTTCATTCTATAATAGATATAATTCAACGTTGTAAGCTGATAACGTGGAGGACTTACTTCTAATGAAACGGTGGCAAGGAAGGCAATAATGACACTAGTTACTGTATAACTTGTCTTTATATCAGTGAAAGTGGTGGCACAGTACCAATGAAATGTCTAATCCACATGGAGGGATAGCCACTAGACTAACAAAGATTTATTCAACCAAGTAAGGCAGTTCTTTATCGATTAATAAGGTTCTTGTGAGACTAAAAGAGGTTTAACTCCGAAAGGAGTCACCAACTTATTGAAACGGAAGAAACTGAGACACAGTGAATATTATAGTATGCAAAATTGTTTTGACAGACTATATGCTCAAAGTGTCAGTGGTCATCACTTCTATGACTTAACAGTATTAATGAGTTCTGAAGATAATATAAGACTTGCCTATCGAAACATTAAAAGAAACACAGGTAGCAAAACTGCGGGAACAGATAAATTAACTATTAATGATATTTTACATTTAACAGTGGAAGATGTAATAGCAAAGGTTCAATCCATGTTTAAAAGGCATGAACCACAAACAGTAAGACGGGTTTTCATCCCAAAAGCAAATGGCAAAACCAGACCTTTGGGAATTCCAACGATTTGGGATAGAATCTTTCAGCAGTGTGTCCTTCAAATCTTAGAACCAATTTGTGAAGCGAAATTCCATAAACACAGTTATGGATTTAGACCAAACCGCAGCACACATCATGCCAAAGCTAGGCTTGAGTTTCTTATTAATCAGTCTGGACTCCACCATTGTGTTGATGTTGATATTAAAGGTTTCTTTGATAATGTTAAGCACAGTAAACTTTTAAAACAAATGTGGTCACTAGGTATAAGGGATAAATCACTTCTTTCTATAATTTCTAGGCTATTAAAAGCAGAGATTGAAGGAGAAGGTATTCCTACAAAAGGTACTCCGCAAGGAGGTATCCTATCACCTTTACTTTCAAACATTGTATTGAATGAATTGGATTGGTGGATAAGTGACCAATGGGAAACGTTTGAAAGCAGGTATACTTACTCTACAAATGGAAGTAAATATCAACATTTAAAGAAAACTGCTTTGAAAGAGTGCTTCATCGTCCGTTATGCGGACGATTTCAAGGTAATGTGCCGAACTAGGTCACACGCTATAAGAATGAACTACGCATTGAAAGACTTCTTGAGAAAAAGACTTCATTTGGAAACAAGTGAGGAGAAATCGAAGGTTATTAATCTAAAGAAAAACTCTTCCGAGTTTCTTGGATTTTCAATGAAAGTTGTAAGGAAAGGAAAAACAAGATTTGGCTATGTAGCAAGGTCCGATATGTCGAAAAAGGCTAAAGAAAACGCCTTTCTAAAGATTAAGGAAGCCATAAAAGTAATCAAGAAAAAGCCTTGCATTCAGACAGTTTGGAATTTCAATACTGTCGTCATGGGAATCCAAAACTATTACTCGGTCGCTACTAACATCACTATCAATCTGAATGAGTTAAACGCTCATCTACGCAGAACGTTATATAATCAACTAAAGAACATTAGAACCGAGGCAAGTTTCCATGAGATGACTAAAACCTTACAGAAAAGATACAAGGGATATAAGGCAAAACTGTATATGATACAAAAAATGGTTTTTGTCCCCATCCACGCACAACGGTGGAAAAAGACACTTGGATTCTCCCAAGTAATATGTAACTTTACTGCCGAAGGTAGAGCAAAAATTCATAATAGCCTAAAGGCTATTGATAAAAATACGCTTTCTTACATCATGAGAAATTACATTCCAAACAGATCGATTGAATATAACGACAACCGAATCAGTAAGTTTATTGCCCAATATGGCAAATGTGCGATATTAGGAGAAGAGTTAGGGATTCATGAATGGCATTGTCATCACATAGACCCTTATTATCTTTCGAAAGATGATAGTTATTCAAACTTAATTATTGTTCATAAAGCAATTCATCAATTAATTCATCTAAAAGATAAAGTCAAAATAGAAACTCTTTTACAATCTTTAAAGCTCACAAGTAAGCAGAAAGAAAAAGTAAATAAGCTACGGTTAATATGTCTAAATGAAATAATCTAAATTTGGAAAACAGCACTCGTCTGCTTAATACATAGAAAGAATAAATTGGATTAGTTGGAACGCCGTATGCGGTGAAAATCGCACGTACGGTGTGAACAGGGGGAAAAGGGAGCGATAACTTCAAACCTTTACCTATCTGTAT
>NZ_JBIVOP010000053.1:0-2790 GCF_044754175.1 Neobacillus sp. NPDC093127 | reverse complement strand
TCCCGTAAGGGAGCGACAGTCAGTGGTGCACCGTGGTCGTTGGAGTCAGACTAAAGGATGGGCTCTAACGCACCATAGTTAAGCGACCTTCCTCTTCCAGCCGTAGAATTAGTATTGACGGTTCTAACCCATTTTCATTCTCTGTGGTGAAGCGCGGTTTTTTGCGCTTCATGAATGGCTAAAGGGCAGTTTAGTTGAATAAAGAATGTCGCTGCCTGTCCCATACAAAGACCCTTTAACCATTATAGAAATGCTTAATGATGGTTTTACAACAAACGCTCAGAATTAGCTTCTGAGCGTCTGATTCTTTGAATCCAAAACATTTGCCGTGAAAAATGGATATAATTTAAAATAAAATAGCATCGAGTGAATATTGTCCTGCACCCTTAAGAGCTACACCAATTGCTACAACTAATACAGCAAGACAGTATTCATATCCACCCTTTGTAATCCAGTAACCATTTGGTCCATGAACTTTTAAAATCCCTACTACCATTGTTCCAGCAATCACAACGCCTGCAAGTGGGGTAAGTAACCCTAACGCAAACATAACTCCACCTATTAATTCCGATAGCCCAGCGAGTAACGCCATTGTTACCTCTGGTCTTATTCCCAATTTTCCAAAATGCTCCCCAGTTACTTTTAAACCACCGCCGCCACCAAAACCGAATAACTTTTGGGCTCCGTGAGCTATGAATGACAATCCAATTACTAAGCGTATTAACAATAAACCTAACCCTACTATCTTTTTGCTCCTATAATTAACTTTATTTAATTTGTTCGTTGACGAGTTAATCAAATTCATTCAACTATTTCCATAAATCTTTAATCTACTGGAGTTTCGAATTTACCCTCCTGATAATCCCGATAAGCCTGTCGTATTTCTTCTTCTGAATTCATTACGAAAGGTCCATATGCTACAACAGGCTCTCTGAGAGGTTCACCTGCAAAAAGAACAAGTCGTAATTTTTCGTTTGCAGAAATGTGAATACTGCTCCTAAACCCATCATTTGCTGAACCTAGCCACATTGCTTGCCCTTTTTTCGCCTCAACTTTATTTTCACCAAATGTTCCACTTCCTTCTAATACATAAATATAGCCATTATAGGTACCAGGAAGGTCTTGACTAATGGATGTTCCTTCTTCCAACACCATTTCTACAAACGTGACAGGTGCGTAATTCAGAGTGTTCGTTACAATATCTCCAGACGAACCTGAATATACTCGAATTAAGGCACCGTTCTCTTGACGAACAGGCATATCTTTTGCGGGCATATTTTGATAACGGGGTTTTACCATTTTATATTTACGAGGTAGATTTACCCAAAGCTGAAGAAGATGAACTGTTTCACCGTCAAGTGGTGATTCATTATGAATCACTCCTCTACCAGCTGTCATAAATTGAAGGTCCCCTTTTTCTAGGATTCCACCCGCCCCCGTAGCATTGTCATAATGATTAAGCCTTCCGTCAATGATAAATGTTAAGGTCTCTATACCACGATGAGGATGCTCACTAAATGCTCCTTTTTGAAATTTATCTTCCATTAGTAATAAGAACGGATCATAATCTACCCAGTTGCCAGGTGCAAGGATAGGACTTGCGGTATGAATATTGCTTATTTTTTGTTCGGTTACTGTCCATACTTTTTTTATTTCACGACGTTTAATATTTTCGGTATTCATATTATTTGCCCCCTTTTCATAATCATAATAAACCATTAAAATCAATTACATAAGTATGCACTTTGAAGATACATAGTATGTAAAAAGATACTATTGGAGGTAAAGATGAAAATAAAACCTGAATATTGTAAAGTACACGATGCTCTTTCCATCTTGGTTGGGAAATGGAAGCCTATTATCTTATTGTATCTAATGTCGGAAGGTACAATGAGATATGGAGAATTAAAAAAAGCACTTGTAGGCATTACCCCCAAAATGCTAACAAATCAATTACGAGAACTAGAGGAGGAGGGACTCATAAGTCGAGAGGTATATCGTGAAGTCCCACCTAAAGTGGAATATTCTATAACTGAGTACGGAATGACATTGAAGCCGATTTTAGATTCAATGCACGAATGGAGTTTGAAGCATAAAAAGAGAAAATTGAAAAATACAATGAATTAACATTTTCTTCCTTGTGATAATGGAGGCATAAATACATTTACTGAATTTTGTTCTACAACTAAGCTGCGATAGCTGAACAGGAGTTGTCGATACGATAGCTCCAATTGCTTGTTATGCTAACGGGCAGTTTACTTGAAGAAGGAATCCATTCAACATATGTTGAATTAAATACAAATCATATTTTAGACCGAGGTGTAACTGGTGGGAAGAAACCGATATGTTGGTAGCGGGGCTGAATCAAATTTTATTGAAATCGATTTGTCGTTTAGTAAGGAAAACCTTGTTGATTTGTTAAAGAGTGTGGTAAATAAAACAAATCAATATACTCATCAACAGATTTGTAATTGGTGTGATAAGCATTATATGAATGAGGATGGACTATATGATGAAAAGCTACAAGGCATATTAGAGGATATTTCTGCACAGTGGGATTTATATTTAGCTAACACGTTCTCGCTTAAAGAGCTACAACAGTTGAATTTTTCTAAAGTAAAACTGCCCATTGAATGGTTCGAGGGATGGTTAAAGGAATTAACTTAACAACTTTTTAAATTGAAGTTTGTGAAGTATTGTACTGTGCGAAACGTTTCCTTATAAGTGCGAAAGCACGAAAAAGGAGGATTGCTGAAAGGCAATTATAACTGATTAATCGAAACTCGGAAT
>NZ_JBIVOP010000052.1:0-2822 GCF_044754175.1 Neobacillus sp. NPDC093127 | reverse complement strand
TGATTACGGCCATCTAAATGTACCACCAGTGACAAAGTTTTTACCACCGAATGCCAAGGAATTTACCACTAAAAGACAGCTTATTTACCACCCACTACCTTCTATATAATTAGTGAGCATATCTTACGATATGACACATTATATGGGAGGTATTTTTTTATGATCCATTATCGTAAGATACTGGAATTACATGATGAGGGAATCAGTTTGAGGGGCATTTCTGCAAGTACTGGACACTCTCGTCAGAAAGTAACAGAAGTCATGGAAATGGCTGTGAAGAAAGGATTGACGTGTCCATTAGATGAGGAAATGGACGATAAATGGATTGAAGATTTTCTGTTTCCTGAAAAATCGTTAGAAGCCTCTGGGAGGCACCCACTCAACTTTGATTACATTCATAAAGAGTTGGCCAAACCAAACGTTACTCTTTCGCTTTTACATCATGAATACGAGGCAGAAAGTCGAGCGAACAATAAAATCCCTTACTCGTATCGGAGTTTTATCCGTCATTATGGTGAATATGCTCAGAAACATAAAGCAACTTTGCGTATTCGTAGAAAACCAGGAGAAATACTGGAGGTAGATTGGGCGGGTACGACGGCATTTATTATTGATAGGGATACCGGTGAAAAAGTGAAAGCATATATTTTCGTCGCTACATTGCCGTGCAGCCAACTTTCATATGCGGAAGCATTCCTATCAATGAACTTACAATCCTGGATTTGTGCCCATATCCATGCATATGAATATTTCGGTGGGGTCACCCAGATTGTTGTTTCGGATAATCTGAAGACAGGGGTGACGAAACATACTTCAAGGGAACTTGTATTAAACCCTACCTATAAGGAAATGGCCAATCATTACGATACGATTATCATGCCAGCGCGTGTTCGCAGCCCTAAGGATAAAGCAAGTGTTGAAGGCTCAGTTGGAGCCATTTCTACATGGATCATTGCGGCATTAAGAAATACCCACTGTTTTAGTATTGAAGAGTTAAATGAAGAATTGAGAAAGAAATTAGAGGAATTTAATCATCGGCCTTTTACTCGAAAAGAAGGAAGTCGCTATTCTGCATTTGAAGAAGAGGAGAAATTTGCGCTTTCCCCTCTTCCGGGTATGCCATACAAGATATCAGAATGGAAGACTGCCAAAGTGCGTCCAGATTACCATATCTCTGTTGAAAGCATGTTTTATTCTGTTCCATATGAGTATATCAGCCGACAAGTAGATGTGAAGATTTCCGAAGATATGATCGTGATTTATTTTAATCATATGTGGTTAACTTCACACAAACGATTATATGGGAGATTTGGACAGATATCAACGGTCCGGGAACATATGCCAGACAATCATAAACTGTTTGTTGATCAAACACCTGAAGTAGCAATTGAATGGGCAGAAAGCATAGGATCTTCAACATTAAGTACTGTAAGGTACCTTTTGGATTCCTATCAATCTGAAAAACAAGCATTACAATCTATCTTTTCCTTAAAGAAGCTGGAACACCGTTATAGTAAATATGAAATAGAGCGGGCATGTAAAACGCTGCTCACCATGACGAAAAGACCTACGGTCAAAAGCATTCAAACGCTGTTGAAAAACAATAAGAAAAAAGACGCTGAACAAGAGTTAGAGCAAAATATTGAGATGAATGACACCAATTTCGGCTTCACACGTGGTGCTTCTTATTATGGAGGAAAAGATAAATGATGAATGATCAAATGTTGTCCAAACTACAGGAAATGAAATTAGCAGGTATGGCTGAGGCATATAAGGACCAAGCTCAAAATCGAGAATACCAATCTATGAGTTTTGAAGATCGCTTTTCTCTGCTTGTGGATCTGGAATATTCTCGCCGGAAAAGTAATCATTTAAATCGATTAATCAAGAATGCCACGTTCTCTGATTCAAAAGCATGTATTGAGGATATTGAGTATTTTGATGATAGAAAGCTCAAAAAGGACCTTATTCTAAAATTGGCAAGTGGGCTTTATATAGAAAACGATCATAACATTATACTGAAAGGACCTACAGGGTCCGGAAAAACCTTTATGGCTTGTGCCTTTGGTGTATCCGCTTGCCGTCAGCATTACAAGGTAAAGTATGTCCGATTACCTGAATTACTTGATGAATTATCTCTGGCTAAACTAGCTGCCGACGGTAGCTATCGGAAGCTAATCAAGAAGTATACAAAGACCGACGTTCTAATTATTGATGAGTGGCTCCTTACGGATCTTTCAAAGGATGAAGCAAATATCGTGTTAGAAATTACTGAAGCCCGGCACAAAACTGCCTCAACCATTTACTGTTCTCAGATTGATCCGAGTGGGTGGCACACAAAGTTAGGAAACGGTACCATCGCAGAAGCCATATTAGACCGTATTATCCATGACTCCTATCAATTCTTACTGGACGGTGAGATTTCTATGAGAGAACGACATGGATTAGCAATCGAGGTTTAAAAAATGGCAATACTGACTCCGAAAGATTTGAGAAAGATGGAGGAATACTATTACTGGGCTGGGTACAAAGACTGGAGTCCTTTCCCCATGGAATTAAAGGTAAAGCTACTAAAAGAATACGGAGAAGAACCTTCCCCTTATACATGGACAGAACAGGACATTCACGAAGGATCAAGAAAAATCATCATTAAATACTTTAAAGCTTAATATTGGTCTTTAATAAAATAAAAAACTCCTCCACATTACTAATATGATGGAGGAGTTCTTTATTGGTAAAGAGCTTGGCGATGCTTGGTAAAAATATTGGCGTAGAGTGGTAAAAAAGATGGCGTTAGTGGTAAATTCCTTTGGCCGTAATCA
>NZ_JBIVOP010000051.1:0-3164 GCF_044754175.1 Neobacillus sp. NPDC093127 | reverse complement strand
TGTTTTTGCCGTCCCCAAATGACCGAAAGTTGACGGTGTTGCCTGTCCAGAATTAGTCGGATATAATGTCCATGTATACATATTTCGGAACATTTCGACATTTGTAATTCTGGAGAAAGGAAAAGACGTCTCCCATGATGTATATCTGCGCCAACAGATATACGGAAGACGTCCCCCAAAAAAACTATATGATTATTGTATCAGATTATAAACTAATTGAAAACAATGGAGTTTTTGGTTAGAGGTGCGGGGAGGATTCCTTCGCCCTGTTGCGGAAAAAGCATGAGCATAATTGGTACTAGAGATAGAAAATCAAGGGAAAGTTCTGGAGAGACAAAAGTATATAATATTCGGCGATTAGGTTGTGATCAATGCGGCCGAATTCATCATGAATTACCAGATTTCTTAGTTCCATATAAGAGATATGAGGCAGAGTGTATAGAGTCGGTTCTTTCTAACCCTACTTCACATGATGTTCCAGCTGATGAATCTACCCTATTTCGTTGGTTTAATTGGTTCAATTATTTCGTAGATTACTGGGTTAATTGTCTTATATCAATTGTGCTTCGAACTAAACAGGATAAGGTCCCTTTGAATTTGACGTCCGCAAATTCAGAGACTGCACTTCATAGAATAGGACGACTGGTGGGGAATGCCCCCAGATGGCTAGTGAGAATTGTCCGTCCAATTGTGAATTTTAATTTGTGGATACAGACCCGTTCTGCATTCTTGTCCGAAGGTAGGTGATTTACACTCATGATAATCACATATGTAGAGGAGTGTTATCATGAGAGATCAAAAAAAGGCAGAAGAAATTGCAGTGCAAAGGTTCCAACTCATTGCCCCTCTGTTGGCAGAAGGGCTAGATGCTGGAAAAGCAAAAGAATTGAAAAACCATATTTGTAAGACCAGCGGTCTTTCTGAAAGGACAATTAGACGTTATCTTGAGCAGTATCGTAGTGAAAGATTTGAAGGGTTAAAACCAAGAGGAATCTCGGGAAAAATGAAAAAAGAGGCTATTCCCACGCATTTATTAGAACAAGCGATTCTCCTTCGAAAAGAAGCTCCTACTAGAAGTGTTGCACAAATTATTCAAATACTTGAGTGGGAGGGATTGGCTCAACCAGGGCAGCTAAAACGTTCAACTCTTCAAGAAAAATTAACTGAAAGAGGATACAGTTCTCGGCAAATGAGGCTCTACTCACAAACAGGAATAGCAGCTAGACGATTTCAAAGGCGTCATCGTAACCAGCTGTGGCAATCGGATATTAAATTTGGACCATATTTGCCCATTGGACCGAATGGCACGAAGAAGCAGGTCTATTTAGTCGCTATAATAGACGACGCGACTCGATTTATTCTACATGGAGCCTTCTATCCTACCCTTGATTCTAGGATCATTGAGGATGCATTGCGAAATGCCATTCAAAAATATGGTGTCCCTGAAGCCGTTTACTTTGATAATGGGAAACAGTATCGAACCAAGTGGATGTCTCGTACATGTTCAAAATTAGGGACAAGACTAATTTTTGCAAAACCGTATGCGGCTGAGTCAAAAGGCAAAGTTGAACGCTTCAATAGAGTGGTAGATTCTTTCTTAGGTGAAGTGGCCCTTGAAAAGCCCAATTCTTTAGATCGATTGAACGAGCTATTTCAAGTATGGTTATCAGAGTGTTATCAGAATAAACCACATTCTGGTCTTGGTGAAAACATGAGCCCTGAAACTGCTTTTCGAAGTGATAAAAAAGCACTTCGATTTATTGATCCTAATAAATTAGCGAATGCTTTCTTGCATTGTGAAACGAGGAAAGTAGATAAATCTGGATGCATTAGTTTTATGGATCAGAAATATGAAGTTGGTCTTTCTTTCATTGGCAGACAAGTAGATGTTGTCTATGATCCAGCAGATTTGGAGGAGTTAACAATTGAATATGATGGTTATACCCCTTGGAGAGCCAAAAAGCTTGTGATTGGAGAAAGATCCGGAAAGCGTCCAGCATTGCCTTCCCACCTCCAATTACATGAAGCTGATTCATCTAGACTGCTTAAAGCAGCCGAACAGAAGCATCAAGAAAGAAAAATTGAACAAGCTCCAGCCGTTTCTTTCCGTGCTGTTTGGAAGGAGGATGGCGGTCATGTTTGAAGTATTTTATGGAATGAAGCATACACCTTTTACTAGAGATGTGCCTACTACCCAACTTTATGATTCGATTACGATGCAAGAGGTGTTAGGCAGATTAAAGTATACGGCAGAAAGGCAACTATTTGCCGTTTTAACTGGGGATTGTGGTACTGGAAAAACAACCACTATTCGTAAATTTGTAGATGGCCTTGATCATGGGAAGTTTCAAGTGCTTTATTTATCCGATTCAAAACTAACTCCTAGGCATTTTTATAAAGGTTTGTTAGAACAGCTAGGTTCAGAAGCGAAGTTTTATAGAGGTGATGCCAAACGACAGCTTCATCGAGAAATTGAATTAATGAGAGGTATTCATGGAATTCAGCCTGTCGTAGTGATTGATGAATCCCACCTTTTAGATCGTGAAATGCTTGAGGAAGTTCGATTTTTACTCAACTTCAAGATGGATGCACAAAGCCCGATGGCCCTAATCCTTGTGGGCCAAAGTGAATTATGGGATCGTCTGCGTCTACAATCATACGCAGCCATACGTCAACGAATTGATATTCAGTTCAAACTAAGTCATTATGACCGAGCACAAGTAGATGCTTATGTCTCACGACATCTAGAATATGCCGGAGTTGACCAACAAATCTTTTCAGAGGGTGCATTGGAAGAAATTCATCGGTTTTCTGGAGGAACCCCGAGACTTATTAATAAATTATGTACACATAGCCTCTTGTATGGAGCCCAAAATGGCCGTCGTATCATTGATGATCATATGATTAAGCATGTCATTCAGGGAGAACTGTCATGAAGACGAGCCGCTGGAAAGATATGAGGTATAACGAGGAACTTGATTGTTGGGTGGTCTATTGGGGCGATAATACAGGTTACAAGGTGCGATGTGGTGATTGGTTTGAAATTCACCTCGGGGATGGAAGGAAGCTTTCTTGCCGTATTGAACTCGGAAGGGATTGGTATATTATCGTTGGTAGGAATGAGACAAAATTTTATTTAAAACAAAACGAAACCTATCAGGTTG
>NZ_JBIVOP010000050.1:0-3304 GCF_044754175.1 Neobacillus sp. NPDC093127 | reverse complement strand
AAATGTTCCGAAATATGTATACATGGACATTATATCCGACTAATTCTGGACAGGCAACACCGTCAACTTTCGGTCATTTGGGGACGGCAAAAACATAATAGCTTCGAAATAATGGAGAGTAAAGATCTATCTTTAATTCCCATTGACCATATTTGTTTGAGTAACTTACTATGGTTCACGTTGTCGAAAAACCCTTTTATGTCCATATCTATGCAATGATAAAGACCCACCATATTGATAAGCGATTCAAATCTTGCCTTCGCATGGTGGGTACTTCTATTCGGTCTAAAGCCATAGCTATGTTTATGAAATTTTGCCTCGCAAATTGGTTCTAACACTTGTAAGATACATTGTTGAATAATCCGATCCCATATTGTTGGGATTCCTAATGGTCTTACTTTCCCATTTGCTTTAGGGATGAAAACACGCCGAACACATTCTGGTGTATATGATTGGAACATGCTCTGAACGTTTTCAATTACTTTTTCTATCGGCAAATGCTTTATATCATTAATCGTTAATTTATTTGTCCCTGCTGTTTTGCTCCCAGTGTTTCTTTTGATGTTTCGATAAGCAAGACGAATATTTTCACTAGAACTGATCAGTCCCATTAAGTCATAGAAATTTTGACCATCGACACTTTGAGCATATAAACTGTCAAAACAATGTTGCATATCGTAATACTCATTGTGTCTCAGTTTCTTCCGTTTCAACAAGTCGGTGACTCCCTTGGGAGTTGAACCTCTTTTAGTCTCACAAGAACCTTATTAACCGACAAAGAACTGTCTTACATGGTTGAATGATTCTTTTTAGTCTAGTGGCTATCCCTCCAGGTGAATTAGACCTTTCATTGGTACTGTGCCACCACTTTCACTAATACAAAGACAAGTTATACAGTAACTAATATCATTATTGCTTTCCTAATCACCGCTTCATAAAGAGTAAGCTCTCCACGTTATCAGCTTACAATGTTGAATTATATCTATTATGGAATGAACTTAGGTGCTTCCTGTAAGCCTGTTAGCCGTTCATATGCCTATAACATATCATGGATTTTCATATGAGTTAGTTTTACTCATCCACTGCTAACCTCACATTTAGTGATATACACATTTCTATGTATCGTGCGTGTAGACCCGTACATTCAGAAGTTCGTCAGCTTAACCTTTCCTTTTAGGTTTATTTGCATTCTCACCATATTCAATCAACTCAAGCATCATGAATTACACCACCCTCGCGGGTAGGCTTTCGGCAGCCGAGCTGCTACGGTAATTTCTCACGCCTTTTCGCCGAGCTTATAACACTATCATTCTTACTAAATCCAGAGCTATTCGACTAAGAGAGAACCCTTCAGGGCGTTACTCCATCATTTGATTCTTCGATATAATCCTTCAGTTCCGACAGGAACTGTCTAACCTTTACCAGAGAAATGTGTCCATTCTCAATTTAAATTAGAAACATTTCGCACAACTAACGCACCCGTTAGCCATCCATGCAGCACAAAATCGTTGCTGCACCACAGAGAATGGAAGTAGGGTTTTTGTGGTCATACTGATATTGCGACATGAGGTTTAATTTTAGGCACAGCATTTTTAAAAATTATAATTGCTGGGTCGACTTTAGCATTGTCTTTTTTAGATTTTAACTGTTTTGTACTTTCATGGTAGTTGAAGAGTCTAAACATTAAAAAGATTTTTATTAAAGACTTTTGAAACTGATTTCACTATTAAAAGTAGGAAAAAGTAAAACAGGAAAAAATTAAAGATAAAACCTAACCATTGAAAACTAAACTGACCAGTTACTGAGTATCCGAACACTTGAGATGGAAAACCGAATAAGTGAAATAATTCATTATCCTCAACACCAAACGCAGGGATAGATGAACAAACAATAGTAATGACTAAACTAAGTAAATATAGAATTTTTTTATTCACATTGAAAGCCCCCAAATTTTAATTAGTTGAAAAAACGGGATTACAAGATTAAGGGCTGCCGAAGCAGCCCTTTGTTAAACTCAAGTACCCGTTTGTTTAAAATCACAAATATTTTATTATAAAAGTTAATATAGGAATAATACATATAATAAGACCAAAACCAATATTGATTTTATATCCTTTTTCTTTATTGAGACGGGATTCAACCCCCCTTAAAGTGAATACAACACCAACAAGTATAAAAATTAGAAAGGACATCAAAGGTAAATCAGTATTCCAGCGGATTAAGTTTATGACACCTAAGATGGTTGCCGTTAATGCTAGAATCACTTCTATAAATAGAAATGGTTTTTTTCGGTTTTTCCAAATCACGCTACTCCCCCCCCGTTTTATTTAAAGTACAATATATAAATATTTCGCTAGGTACTTCCTTTTTCCTTCTTCAACTATTCTGCCAGTTACTTGAATAAGAAAAAGGCTCTACTCGTATTGTAGTAAATCACTCGTTGAAGAAGTTAATTCTATACCAGAACATGTGAAGCCCCTATCTTACAAGGAAGTATGCTACTAAGAAAGATATTGCTAATATTACATCAACATTAAAATTCGGATCCCATCTTTTTAATATATAGCTTTCAGTTGCAGATAATACGAAGGTAAAAGAGGCTACCAAAAACAATAGATAAATCTGTAAGCCACTATTAATCAAACCTATTAAAATTACAAGAATTGCAATTAGTGCAAGAAAAACCTTCATCACTGAAAATGCCTTTATTCTTTGCCTAGAAATTCCAGGTTTAATCATTTACTTCACCTCACCGTTCTACCAAATTGAACCCATTATCTTCACTTATATCAATTCCATACATTGTTTTTTATCCTTCTTGTTAAACTACCCTCCCGTTACTTGAATAAAGGAAAAAGATCGCCGCGGCGATTATTCTTGAGCTAAAGAACGCCGTTAGTGTAAGTACACTATTTAACAAATTTCAGTTATTTACCCGATTTTTTCGCTCACTAAAAACAAGAACAGAAACAGTGACAATAATGATGTTCCCAATGAATATTGTCGTTTTATCACTTGTAGTAAAATTTATAATAGTTCCAAGAATTGCAGCGAATAGTCCAGATAATATAACCCTATTTTTTTTGTTCACTTTATCACTCCTATTAAAAATACTTCTTTTAGTTAAATTTACCACAGAATACCAACACTCTGTAATTAATTATCTAACTATTTCTAATTTTTCACCTTCCTCCTTTCGCTTCGTAGCTTAATAGCAATAGGTAAGCGTTTGATGTAATCTCCAGCTTTTCCCCTGCTCCACACCCAACGTGCGATTTTCACCGCATTAGGCGTTCCATCTTAT
>NZ_JBIVOP010000049.1:0-4054 GCF_044754175.1 Neobacillus sp. NPDC093127 | reverse complement strand
CCTCCTCGGCGCTAAAGCGCCTGCGGGGTCTCACCTGTCCCGCTGCTCCCGCAGGAGTCTCGCGCCTTCCACTCCAATCAACATTGTGATCAAAAACAACAATATTCTTTAACACAGCCTTAAATTAAGAAAGGAAGCGAAGGCAATCATTCGCTTCCTTAATGCTTACGTCTTTTCTTTACTTCGGTATAAAGGATATAGGGTAGAATTCCGAACCAGCGATACCAAAAAGATGCTCTGGCTTGTTTTCGTTCTGAACGGAGCCGTTTTCGTTCTTCTTTTGGCTGATCGGCGTATTTAACAATTGTTTGCGTCATGTATTTTACATAGTCATTTGTTTTCATGGACACACCTGCCTTTTTATTCACCATACAGTATGTCCATCTGGTTTATTTTAATTCTACCCATTTTATTAATTTTTTGGTTCTTGTATCAAAAAATCCTCGACAGAATATAGCATCTCCAGCCTTCGTGCGAAGGGTGAAATTAACTTTCTGAACATATCCGGACGGTGTCTCTGCTTGGTAGTCCATAGTTCCGTTAATATAGGTAATCGTGCCCTTGGAAGGGATGCTTCCTCCAGCTTGAAATATCACTTCAATTTTCTTAACGGATGAGAGGAAATAATATTCCTGTTGTAAAATAGCAGCTGTTTCATGTGCCATCATTCTTTTAGATTGCAATCGTTCAATGTGCATGGAGAAAAACAAGAGAAAAAGTACCAGTAAGCACAATGTAAGTGGATAAGTAAACCCTTTCTGATTATTTTTCATGTGACAGCATTCCAGTTGATAAAAGGAAATATTATAACTGAATATTCCTTTCCCCAAAGATCCGTAACAACTACCGTAACTGCATTGTTTATGATCGTAAAGGAGTATTGTGAAACGTTTTGGAGGATTATTTCATGTCCAGTGGTATTCACACGTCTCCTCAGGTTCGAACCGTACTTTTCATATAAGACGGTTTCCGTGTCATTTGTTAAGATTAACCGGCCTGAGATGACTTCAACACGGTTGGACAGCCTAATTTCCTTTTTTATTTGACTACAAAAAATTTGCCACTCCATTGCCTGTAATTCTGCCTGAGATCCTTTATTGTTCAAGATAATTTGAAAAACGGGTGTTATAAAGAAAATAATGATGGTAAAGATTGAAAATGCAAACAGCACCTCGAGAAGCGTAAAAGCTTTCTCATTCGAGCGCACCGCATATTTCGGTTTGTGGAAGAAAGGAATTTCTTTCAACTCTTACGCACACCTCCTTTTGACCAGCAACACGAGAATCTTTCCAAATGATTTTGTACTCCACTCCATTTTCAACGAAAGTGTAATTAGTAAAGGTTCGACTAGTGATTAATTTTGCCTGCAGTTCTTCATACATTAGCTGCCGTGCCTTATTTTCGACTGCCAGCTGCCGTGATTGGCCTTTTAAATCCATCAACAACGGCAGTAAGAATAAACTGAGCATTAATAATGCTGATAATGACAACAACAATTCAAGTAAAAAGAAGCCTTTATTTTTCCGCAACATAGAACCGGCCCTTTCCAATCAAAACAGTTAACCTATAATCCTTCCTCTTCATTTGAATATAGAGGGTACCAAACTTGTTTACATTTCCATCGCTTAGGAATTTGAAATATAACGGAAGGGAACCTTCATAAACATAAATATTTTTAGAGTAATTTCTCACGATAAATGGCGGAATCTCTGTACGCAAATACATCTCATACTTATATTGACCAGGCATAAATACAACCGATACTTCATGTTGATGGGATATCGCATAGTTTTGTGCATAGTATAGGTCTGCTTTCAGTTGGGTTATAAAGGCCTCCTCTTCAATCATCGGCTGCTGCGGTTTTAAAGAGAAGACGGTAACCGAGGAAATAATCATAAATATCGAGAGAACCACTAATGACTCAATTAATGTGAAACCTTTTTGTCTGCTTTTCATTTTGGGTTAGTTGGTTTTTGGAACTGCTGTGACATTTCCCTGTGAATCAATGGCAATTTCTTGGCCGTTTGGACAGCCTTTTGCATCCTTTAAATATCCAGCCGTTTTAAGTTCCTCAAGTGTCGGCACTTTATTATTATTATCCATTTCATATGCTTGGACTTCGGCTTGGACCATTTTCACAAACGCCTGACAGCCTTTATTGTTGATATTAGAATTATGTTTGGCGACATTAGGAATCGTAACAATTAACAAAACAGAAATGACGAGCATGACAATCATCATTTCGATTAAAGTGAAACCCTGTTCATTGTTCTTCATTTTAACGTTCATTTTTATAACCTCCATTTTTTAAATGCCATCAAGCAAGTGAAACATTGGTAAAAGAATCGCTAAATACATAGAAACCACCAGAAAACCAATAAAAAGGTAAAGAATCGGCTGAATGGTTTTGAAGCTTTTTTCTATCATATCCTCCATATTTGTTACACAGTGTTTGCTGAAAAATAACAACTCCTGTTCTAATTTTCCATTTTCCTGACCGTGTTTAACAATCATTGGAAATTCTCTTTCGAAAAATGAAAAAGTTCCGAGAATGGTTTCAAGCTTTTCTCCGGTCATTAGTTTAAATTTTATTTCCTGCGCTAGCCCGCTGTAAAAAGGTTGTCTTTTGTTTCTTTCAAAAAGCAGCAGGGCTTCAGAGACGGATATTCCACCGGATAATAGGAAGCTTAGTTGAATGGAAAAGTAGTGGGTAAACAATAATTTGAGGATCTTGCCGGCAATTGGAATGCGAACGAGCTGTGACCTTTGCTTTAGGACGGAGAGCTTACGAAATACAAGCAAATAATAGAATATCCCTATTAAAAGGATAATCAGCACAGACCCAATCATAATGGGGAAATATTGATCAAAAGCATAAATCACCTTCGTGAAAAAATTGGCTTCAAGACCGAGAGATGCAAAAAGGCTTGTAAACTTTGGAAGCAATGTGTTTTCCACAAAAACAAATAGAAAGCCGGTTATCGTAATGAGCAGTAACGGATATTGAAGTAGTTTAAGAAGTTTCCGTAAATCCTTATCCTTTAATAACGCAAGTTCACTGCCCTCAAGTAAGGCGTCGGCGAAACTGCCATGCTGTTCAGCGAAATAAACATAACCGATTAAGTCTTTGTGAAAACCGAGATTGCTTAAGACATCATGAAACGGCAAGCCGTTTTTCAACTCTACCAAACAACCATTTAATTCCTCCTTTCGTTTAGACGGTAATTGTAATGCTATGGACTCAATTGCTTCCGCAATTGGATATCCCCTTGCTAGTAATTCACCTGTTCTTTTCAAGAAACGTGCTTGTTCATTTACAGACCATTTAGGACGTTTCATCATCATACACCAGCCGTTCATATTCAGACTCCTGGATGTATCCGAGAGAGATCCCCTTTTTAATCACGTCTTTAATCGTTCGGTAATGTGTTTCAATTTGTTCGCCCTTTGCTCCCTTCATGGCAGCATTTAAATTTCTGCCGGATAAAAGCTCAAACACACTGGCCCTTTTCCATCTGCCGTAGGAATAACAAAATGGCGTACATTCGCCATTGCAAAATGGACAGGTAAGTTCTACTAATCTTTGGGCGGTAACAGCGATTAATGTCTGCTCGACCTCTAACCAATTTACACCGAATTCATGGAGACGATATACCGCGCCCTTAGCATCCCGAGTATGCATCGTCGAAAGCACCAAATGCCCGGTGAGTGCAGCACGGACGGCGATTTTCGCAGTCTCTGCATCCCTGATTTCACCAACCATAATTATGTCGGGGTCATGGCGAAGAATCGCCTTAAGGCCAGCAGCATAAGTAACACCCGCTTTTTCGTTCACTTGGACCTGCAGGACAGAATCATAGTTTTTTTCAATCGGATCTTCAAGTGTAATGACATTTCGGTGAAATAAATGGGCCGTTTCGTTTAATAGGGAATAGAGCGTTGTAGTCTTGCCGCTGCCTGTTGGTAGCGATTCATAAAGACTAATAAAACAAAACTTCTGTAATCACAACCAAATCCTTGCCCTTCTTGTATTTATCCGGCCTTGTAGGAGGCT
>NZ_JBIVOP010000048.1:0-4205 GCF_044754175.1 Neobacillus sp. NPDC093127 | reverse complement strand
TCGAATTGAACGGATGTTTCCATTCCGGAATTAGGGCGTGATTCCCTAACGCGATTCGCAAAAAACTCTGTTCGTTTTGCGTGCTAAATGGAATAACTTATATATTCGTTTAGAACATATAGATAGTGATATACACAAATGTCTATATTTTTAGGAACGGTATGTTACTAATAACAGCTCCATTTGGTAAGTTTCCATTTGCCAATCATTATGATTAAACCTCATCCTCATTAACGCTATAATGAAAGAGACAATTGCTTCAACATATTTCTACTATGCCAATGGAGTTTGGTACGATTAAGGAAAAGGAGTGAAAGTAGATGCAACAAAATCAATTTGAAAAGATGAAAAACGGAAAAGGATTTATTGCAGCACTGGACCAAAGTGGTGGAAGTACACCTAAAGCACTAGCTGCTTACGGTGTCTTAAAGGATGCGTATCGGGACGAGGAAGAAATGTTCAATCTTGTACATGAAATGCGCACAAGAATCATCACATCACCCGCTTTTGATTCGAGTAAAATTTTGGGTGCTATTCTGTTTGAAGAAACGATGGATCGCAAAATCGAGGGTAAATATACAGGTGATTATCTTGCTGAAGTAAAAGGCATTGTACCATTTTTAAAAGTAGACAAAGGGCTCGCTGAGGAGAACAATGGCGTACAAATGATGAAGCCAATCACCGATTTAGACGAAACATTAAAGCGTGCGAAGGAACGTCATATATTTGGTACAAAAATGCGTTCAGTTATAAAAAAAGCCAATACAGCGGGAATAAAAGACGTTGTTGATCAACAATTTGAGGTTGGTAAACAAATTATCAATGCAGGTCTGATTCCAATTATCGAACCCGAAGTGGATATTAACAGCCCCGAAAAAGAAAAGTGTGAGGAGCTATTAAAAGTAGAAATTCTAAATCATCTCAATAATTTGAGTGAAAATGAATTTGTGATGTTAAAATTAACGATTCCTACACAAGCAAACACGTACAAAGAGCTTATCGACCATCCAAAGGTTGTTCGTGTCGTTGCACTATCCGGTGGTTATTCAAGAGAGGAAGCCAATGAAAAGCTAAAAGTTAATGAAGGACTAATTGCTAGCTTCTCCAGAGCCTTAAGCCAGGATTTGAATGTCAAACAAACAGATGAAGAATTTAATGCAGCACTTTCAAAAGCAGTTGAATCTATTTACGAAGCTTCAATTTAAAGAGAACAGTGTCTGTCTTTAAAAAACAATAATGAAGGAGTTTAAACAAGCCGAAATATCAAGTTTCTATACAAAACTTGATATTTCGGCTTGTTGTATTTTTATCCTCGTTTACTTATGGTAAGGTTCTCCACACCCACTTAACCAGCAGTTTTTTTACAAATCAGTTTGTGGTAAGTCCTCAATTGACTACAAATAAAATTTACGAGAGAATATATAAAGAATGCATGAAAGAAAGGAGGATTTCAGTGGAACATCGCTCACTAATTCTGCTTGGGTTACTCATGGGACAAAGTCAACACGGATATCAAATTAATGAATTTATTGAAAGAAACTTAAGTACAGTTACAGATATGAAAAAGCCTACTGCTTATGCTACTCTGGATAAACTAAATCAAAAGGGATTTATAGATATTCAGTTAGAACAAGAAGGAAATAGACCCACCCGAAAAGTGTACTCTATAAATGAAAGCGGCCGAAACTATTTTTATCAATTACTATTGGATAATCTGTCTTCTGCCGAAAGTGTTAATTACCAAGGAGATATTGGGTTAATGTTTATTGATTTTCTTCCGTTGGATAAAGCAATACCGGCCTTGAAGGAAAGATTAAAGAAGAACAAAAAGCTAATAGATCTATTTAACCAAACCCCTGCACATGGAATACGAACCGGTGTTAATCTTGCAGTCAAACATAAAATTACAATGTTAGAAGCAGAAGTTGCCTTTCTTGAACAAAACATTCAACATCTTCTTCATTCGGATTAAATTTTATACCCATATGAATCAATGGAACCGACCGAGGGTTCCTTTTTTATTTGAATCTCAATAAAAAATTATCATATTTTAACCACATAGTCACAATTGACTAATCAATAAAAAACTAATATAATTTTATTAGTCACGTGTGACTAATAGTATTTACATTAAAGGAGTGACGTACATTGTTTCTTGCTATAAGAGAGTTAAAGCATGGTAAATTACGGTTTCTGATGATTGGCGTTATAACTGTCCTGATTGCTTGGGTGGTATTCATTCTTTCTGGTTTAGGTAACGGCCTTTCCACTCTTAGTGCGGCAACATTTAAAAATATGGATGCCAATTATGTGACTTTTGAAGATGGATCAAGATCCTCTATGAGTCGATCGTTATTGAGTGAATCATTGGCAGAGAAACTAGAAAGCCAACCTAATGTTTCAGCTGCATCAGGAATGGGTGCGACCATGGGAACCGTACTTAATCATTCTGATTCTGATGATAATGAAAAAGTAGATATTGCCATATTGGGAATAACACCTGGTAGTTTTCTAGAACCCAATGTGATTGACGGAAAGCCGCTTCAAGCAAATAAACCTTTGGAAGTGATCGCTAATGAAACTTTAAAGAAAAAGGGCTTTAAGATTGGTGATACGCTGAAGATAGAAGGGTCATTAGAAAAAATGAAAATTGTCGGGTTTGTTAAAAATGAAACATATAATCATTTACCTGCAATTTTTACTACCCTGGATAAATGGCGCTCTATTCAATTTGCAGCACCTGGTTCTGATAAAGGAATTGAGAAACCTGTAAATGGGATTATGCTGCAAGGGGAAAATGTCGACTCAGAGAAAATAAAACAGCTATTCAAGAATACTGAAACAGTAACCAAGGCCCAAGCCATTCAAGGAATGCCTGGTTATAAAGAAGAAAATGGCACGATTATGATGATGCTTGCTTTCCTTTTGGCCATCTCGGCATTTGTACTGGGTGTATTCTTCTATGTACTTACCTTGCAAAAATCAAATCAATTTGGCATCTTGAAAGCCATTGGCGCCAGCAATCGATTCCTTGGAAGAGCCATTGTATCCCAAGTATTTCTATTATCATTTATTAGTATTCTAGCAGGAATCTTGTTAACCTATGGGACAGCCCTTATTCTTCCGGATGAAATGCCATTTTCACTTGATCTTAAATTAGTTGTTCTTTATGCCCTTTTATTACTTGTGATTTCAATTTTAAGTTCATTGGTTTCCGTTCGAAAAATAACAAAAATAGACCCACTTCAAGCGATTGGGAGGATGGAATAATGTCAGGAATACAATTTAAAAATGTCTCTAAACTGTATCAACAGGGTGAAAATCAAGTTCTTGCCCTTGATGATATCTCCCTAACTGTGGAACAAGGTGAGTTTATTGCTGTCATTGGCCCATCAGGTTCAGGTAAGAGTACCTTTCTCGCAATTGCAGGCGCCTTACTCCAATCATCTAAAGGCGAAGTTATTCTTAACGGAAAGAGCCTTAATCAGTTAAACCCTAAGGATTTAGCGCGATTGCGGTTAGAGGAAATAGGATTTATTTTGCAAACAAGTAATCTAGTACCCTATTTAAATGTTCTAGAACAATTACTTGTAGTGAAAAAAATGGCAGGGAAACTAGTAAAAGAGGATAAGGAATTTGCAAAGGAATTATTACAAAGTCTCGGTTTAGCAACAAAATTAGAAAAATTACCTGAACAGTTATCTGGAGGAGAACGACAGCGTACTGCAATTGCTCGTGCTTTTATTAACAATCCATCTTTTATTCTAGCAGACGAGCCAACAGCAAGTCTTGATTCGAAAAGGGCTCATGAAGTGGTTCAACTCATAGCCAAAGAAACAAAAACAAGAAACAAAGCAGCGATCATGGTTACCCATGACGAACGAATGCTGGAATACTGCGATAAAGTGTATCGAATGGAAGATGGCAGACTTAAACATGATGATTCTTTCAGTCATGAAAAGTTGAAGACAATCTCTACTAAGGGATAAACATTTGCATAAGAAACGAAATTAAATGGAGGAACAAGGTATCTTTAAAAATAGTAAAGTAGGGATTTCTAATTTATTATTGTGGAGAAATTTTAGATTAACACTAATCCAAATTTGAATATAATCGAGTAGAGGGAAAATAATTAATTATTTTCGCCCCTCTCACACCACCGTACGTACGGTTCCGTATACGGCGGTTCAATTTATATTACAGTG
>NZ_JBIVOP010000047.1:0-5555 GCF_044754175.1 Neobacillus sp. NPDC093127 | reverse complement strand
GTGGTTGGCATAAAGATGGCACCTCCTTTGATTGATACGTCTATCGTACCGGAGGTGCCGACTCGTTTATATGCGTTATTTGATTACGGGCTTACGTTGAATCTAAGTTTTTTAGTTTTTGTAGGTTTTGAATCCAACTTAAAAGTTTTACGAACCCCTCTTCATTATTTTCAAATGTGAGAGGATCTCCGACTACAATTCCACGGAAGTTAACAGCTCGAGCAACGTGTAACTGTTGGGCTATATCCACACCTACAATTAGATGTGTATCGGAAATTCTTTCTATTAGTTGATTTTGTTTGTCCTGCATTTTAAAATTCATAGTAGGGCTTCCTCCTTAAGACTCTGAGTTAGATTGGACTCTATACTCGTATCTTACTGAGGGGCTCTATTTTTTTCAAACCTGATATTTAACGATCTACAGGAATGCTATCCTGCTTCTTTTATACAGTATGATTTTTCATCGTATTAAACGTAAGCAAAGATACTAAAAATGTCAGTTAACTATCTTTGTAGATGCATTATCTACAGTAAGTATTTGTAGTTTTCAATGTTAACAAACATAGGTTTATACTTTGAGGGGTGGTATGGAAGGCTTGGCTGCCTGATGAAACAACTTCTTCTGTCTCTCAAGACAATCTATCCACAGTGTTTCTGGTAATTAATTGATGTATGTTTTAGCAGTATGTTAATTGATCTTGCGACTTATTTCTAAAGAGATAATGTATGGATACTAATATCTATCCATATTTCTGAAGCTGTTTTTATTCGGGCATAGTTGAAGAAGAAAGAACACTCTAGTGGAAATTTTACTTCTATTACGAATGCAATAAAAAATATCATTTAGGCAAACCTAACCATATAAAAATATGGGAGTGGTTGCTATGAATAAAGTAGTGCTAATGTTAGTCACGGTATTTTTCTTAACTGCTGGAAATGCTTCGGCTGCTAAAGTTACAGCAGTAGGAGGAAAGAAATATGAAGTGAAGGATCAAGCTACTAGGATGTTTATATATGACACAATGCAGGTATGGATGCATCATAGCTTAGTGGATTATTATCATAATAAATATCATGCAGACTCCATAAATTGGGGAGAGCCTAAACCAGAAGGAATACGCATTTGGATAAAGCAGCTTGGACCGAGTGAAAACGACAGAATATACACCCATCTTATAAAAATCTCTTTACAACGTGATGAATTGATTATTAATGATAAGAAAAAAATAAAGACAGAAGATACATTTACTTATGCGGTTAATGCACGCTTACTTTCACTTTGTCCTGAATCTGGTAAGTCTGAAAAGGAATTTAAATTAATCAATTCTTATCATAAAGTGCGACCATAATTGGTTGCACTTTTAATATAAAAGAGATGCAAATTGCACCTCTTTTTCTACTGTAAATTTAATTTTTCTCCTGTGAAACGAAATCTCTGGTATATTACTACTCACTCCCATCGCCATCATCAATCCCGTCTCCACTGCCTTGAACATTATCAGAATCGAAAAAATCATTGATTTTGGTGATAATAGTTGTATCCTTATGTTCAAGATTGCTTTGATGTAAAAAGTCTCCTAGGGAAAAACACTCTATTACTTGATCCTTGTCCTTTCGAGTGAATAAAAAGATAACAAATATTAATAACAGTAATATAATCAATATTAATAACTCCATAAAATACACCCCTCAGAGAAATACTATTCCAAAGTGTGAAAAAAAGAACCGTGACCTAAGGTTCGTCCTTTCCGAATTCAAAGTAACATTGTGAAGAGTTGAAGAAGGAAATTCATTTTTGAGATAGAATTGAATAGTATCTTTAGTAACTCATTGGGACTACAATTGTGGACACAAAAGTTATTATCCTGGAAAGAAAAGACAGAAGGGATGAAAGTTACAAATAACGCTTGAATTATCCAAGCCATTTTTTATTAGACATTATTAAAATTTGAATGGGATCTCTTCTTGATATGCTTTCTTATATTGTTCAATCAGTTCTTTCCTATCTTCATCGCTATTTACTGGAATATCTCCGCCAACAGGTACTAATGTGTGCCAATTTTCATTACTTTCGTACTTGGTTGCAAATAAATATGTTTGATCTTCTAAAAGAAGTTTATCATCATCTATTAGAAACAAATATTTTCCTTCGAAGCCACCTTGTTGATTAACTTTAATTCTCCCATTTAATTCACCCTTAATATTATCCAATACCTCTATTTCGAATTGTGTTTCTGGAGGACCCCCTAACGATTTAGTGCCAACTTGTTTTATGACTTTTCCAAAAAATACATTATCTGAAAACCCTACAACCTCTCTTGGATTGCCTATATCGATTACACTACTTGTTTCTATTGTACTAATGATTGGGTTTTCTGGAGGGGTATTTGTTATAAATTTGGGTACGAAAAAACCTAATGCCAACAAAGCTGCTATTGCTGGTCCAATAATAAAAGACCATTTACGTTTTGTTTTATCCATCTCTAATTTTGCTTTTGAAATTCCCATTTTACTTCGTTCACTTAGTTCTTTCGGAATTTCAATTTTGTCCATTTCTTGCTTAATGTTATTGTTCAATTACCTCATCTCCTTCCATACTTTTACGTAGCTTATTTAAAGCTCGATATAAAATTGTTTTTGCTGTACCTAGAGGAATGCTTAATGTTTCTGATATATCTTTAATCGTTAAACCTTGATAAAATCGAAGGATGATCACGCTTTTTTCATCTTCATTTAATTTTTCAATTAAGTCTTTAACCGTCATTTCTAATACAATATCTCCATTTACATCTCCCGATATAGACTCTCCAAATTCTGGCTTTATGTGATCCTCATTTTTTTGTTTACGAAGGATGTCAAGTGAGCAGCTAATCGCGATTTTTACTAACCAAGTTTTAAAATATTCAGGTTGTTTGAGATTTTTAATTGATTTAAAAGAACGATAAGCTGTTTCTTGAATAACATCGAGTGCATCACTTTGATTTTTCACATAGATATAAGCGATTCTGTAAACGTCTGGTTCGTATTTCTGGAAAAGTGTTAAAAATGCTTTATCATTCCCTTTTTGAGCTTTCTTCACTAAATATAAAATCCGACCCACCCCCTTAAATTCCTTTCATCTATTAGACGGACGAGCGATTCATTTGGCTTTAAGTATTTATTATTTATTTTTGAAATTTTTTTGCGTTTGAAACAAGATTCTTTTTCAAATAAATTATTTAGCTTATGGTAAATTCCTTTCTGACATTCGTCTAAGCTTGTGATACAAACTTATATGCAAATTGAAGATCACTACACTATTTCTATTTAAACTGAAATGAACGAAACTGCACTTTATTTCAATAAAAAAACGAGCTGCATTGCAACTCGTGATACTTAACTAACGCACCCGTTGAATAAGAAAATTTATGTTTCTCCATAAATATCAGCAAAATATAAAAATCCACTTTTCCGCACAATGTAATTACTTAGCTCACTCTCAGTCGCCTTTTCGAATGGAGGTTTTGTTAAAGTGTATGCTTTTGCATTAGGATAAAACTTAATAAAATTGTTCTTATCAACTTTATAAGAAAATTTATACTCGTATATATCTGATGTAAAAGATTCTATAGGATAACCCATAAACAACACGTGAGTTCTTATAGCTATTTTTGGAGTTAAATGTAATAAAAGAAAAATGACTACCACTACTATTACTAATGTTGTATTCCGTATTATTTTTTTCAAAATACTCCACCCTTTTATTTCGCTTTAAGATATTATTCTCTTACATATAGTAAAAGTCCTTCTTAATCTAAACTGCCACGTTACTTTAAGTAGATTTTTTCACAATCTCATTTTGACAATTTGCTAAAAATATTCGGGTACTCTGCTACTATTCGACAAAAAATGGTTAATTCCTTTTATTTATAGGTAATTAGTAACAAAAACCCCTTCTCAAGTGAGAGGGGTCAAGTTATTTAGGGTACTTGTTATTCATAATCATTTGAAATTCTTCATACAGATAGGTAAGGGTTTGAAGTTATCGCTCCCTTTTCCCCCTGTTCACACCGTACGTGCGACTTTCATCGCATACGGCGTTCCAACTAATCCATTTCATTCATTTCTATGTATTTCTTGAAGCAAGTATAATTCCATTCAAATTGTGAAATTTTTGCATAGTTTTCTGAGTTCATTAACTTTATCTTTTTGTCTTTTGTTTAATTTTAAAACATCAAGAGAAGATTTGATTTTAAACATATCCTTTAGATGTATGAGTCGGTGAACTATTTCATGCAACACTATCAAGTTTGAATATCTATCATCCTTTGAAATTTGATAAGGTTTTATGTGATGACAGTGCCAATTGCTTTTACCAAGTTCTGTTCCAGTTACTGCACACCTACCGTATTGGGCTATGAACTTACTAATGCGATTGTCGTTATATTCAATCGTGCGATTTGGAATGAAGTTTTTCATGACATAGCTTAATACGCTCTTATTAATTGCTTTTAAATTGTTGTGTATTTTTGCTCTACCTTCGGCAGTATAATTACAAACATCTTGCGAAAAACAGAGATTTGTTCTATGCCTTTGGGCATAAATAGGGACAAACACCATGTTTTGAATCTTAAAGAATTGAGGTGAGTATCCTTTATAGCGTTTTTGGAGCGTTATAGTCATATCATCAAACTTAGCTTCAGTTCTGAAGTCCTTTAGACGATTATATAGAGTCTTGTTTAAGTGGGAGGACAACTCGCTTAAATTATCTGAGATGTTAGTAGCTGCTGCGTAATAGTTTTGGATACCCATTACGACTGTATTATAATGCCAAACAGTTTCAGCACAAGGCTTCTTCTGAATTGCCTTTATAGAATCTTTAATTTTAATGAGTGCATTGGACTTAGCTTTCTTCGTCATATTTGATTGTGCTACAAATCCATACCTTGTTTTTCCTTTTCTAATTGCTCGAAAGGAAAAACCGAGGAATTCGGAAGAATTCTTCTTTAAATTGATGACCTTTGATTTTTCTTCACTTGTCAGAAGATGTAATCTATTTTTCAGAAAATCCTTGATGGCAAAATTCATTTTAATGGCTTGCGACCGAGTACGACATAATACCTTAAAATCATCCGCATATCTTACGATGTAACATTCTTTGAGGTTTGAATTCTTTAGTGCCTTTACTTTGCTTCCATTATGTTTGTAGTCATGGTTACTATTAAACGTTTCCCATTGATTACTAACCCACCAATCTAGTTCATTTAAAACGATATTGGATAAAAGAGGTGAAAGTATACCCCCTTGCGGGGTTCCTTTTGTTGGCAAGCCTTCTCCTTCAATCTCTGCTTTTAATAGTGTTACTGACTTTCTATTTTGGCAAGAAATTGACGGTATTATTTGTCCTAAATCTGACGGAGATATTGGCCGATAGAAAGGGGAAGCCAGTAAATTCCTTTAGCTTCCCCCTCAACTAAATACCAACCTGATAGGTTTCGTTTTGTTTTAAATAAAATTTTGTCTCATTCCTACCAACGATAATATACCAATCCCTTCCGAGTTCAATACGGCAAGAA
>NZ_JBIVOP010000046.1:0-5631 GCF_044754175.1 Neobacillus sp. NPDC093127 | reverse complement strand
GGATTAGTTGGAACGCCGTATGCGGTGAAAATCGCACGTACGGTGTGAACAGGGGGAAAAGGGAGCGATAACTTCAAACCTTTACCTATCTGTATGAAGAAGTTAATTGGGATATCATGGTAAAATAGAATTATAAAGGGGGAGGTAAAATGAAAAAAATACTCACGCTATTATTTACAATATTAGTTTTAACGGCTTGTACGGAAGTCACTAAAAATGAAATTACTAAAGAAGAGATTAATAAAGATGAAGTTACTTACAACAATTATAAATTTATTGGCGAAAGTGAACATTGGGAAGCTGAATATATTTATAAAGGAACAGAAACATGGGGAGATAATAACGGAACAAAAACTTACTCTAACGAAGATAATTATGAATTTGTATTAAAATTCAAAGGGTCTTTAGAAGAGTTATCTTCTATGCGAAATCTTAAATATTCTTATAAAACAATTAGTAGTGGTGGGGAGTCAGAAAGGGATTTCGATGAATCACCAAGAGAAATAATATTTACTTCTAAGGGAAGTTCAAATGGGGCAAAAGTAAGTAAAGATGAAGTTATACAAGTAAATGTAAAATGGGACAAATTTGAAGAATCATTTGAACTGCATAATAAAAATATGTAGATTTGATGAACTAACGGGTGCTTATGTTTAATAAGAGGTCGCTGTGGCGACTTTTTTTTCTTGATCCACTAACGGGCAGGTTACTTTAAGAAGGATTACTTACATCAAGCATAGAATAATTAATGTTTATGAAAATTTTTTCTTAAGGAGGTACAAAATAATGAAACCATTACATAGGTTTTTCCTGAATTTTTCGGTTTTCTTTATGGTAGGTTTAATATCTAATGCTATTTTTATTGTCCAACGTGAAGGATATTGAAAATTGCAAAGTTTTAAGGACAGATTTAAACTTCGCGTAAATTTGTCCATATAGGGCAAAATATGTAATGGTAATGTGCTGGAAAGCACTTGCCTATTCTAAATAAGGAGTGATATGAGTGGCTGATAAAAACGAACGTAACCGTGTTGATAATGATGCTGGCGAAGCGGTAGGAACTGGTGTCGGTGCTGTCGCTGGAGCTGCTTTGGGTTCTGTTCTTGGTCCACTTGGTACCGTTGCAGGAGCTGTTGCAGGAGGAGCGATGGGTAACAAGGTCGGCGAAGGTGCCAATGAGGCTAATGACAGTGTTGCGAACCGAGAAGATTAGAGTTTAACCAAAGAGGCACTGAATGAATTGGATTCCACAAAAGGGAGTCCTTTTTTTTAAGTTAATTCAGCTTTTCGGTAAATTCCCAGTAAGATTGTGAAACAATTCGCTTAAAGTAACGGGGGCGTTAGTTTAAAATTGTATTTTTTATTTCAAAATAGATGCATGACCGTTTCAGATCTATTCATTTATTCATACCCTAGTAATACTAGAGAGGAGATGAATAGTTTTGTCTAATGATGAATTAATTTGTCAAGAGTTTGCTAGAATTATCGGCGGGCAAGAGGGATTTGCGGGTGGAAAATGCGTGGCAACCATAAATCGAAATGAAATTAAAGCATTGATTTTAGGAAAACGTTTCAGAGTAACCTCTTCTTTCTCATTTGAATCAAGAGATAATCAGACTGGACGAGCATTGTGCCTAGGTAGGGTAGCACTGTTGCAAAAAGAAGTCGAGAATTTTGTTGCTTCAATTCTAAATCAAGGAATTATAGTTTCATCCATACACAATGAGTGGTTTTTTGATGATCCAAAATTGATTTACGTTAATATCGAAGCTGTTGATGATCCATTAGATTTTGCAAGGAAGGTCAGAAGAGCGCTAAAAAGCTAACGCTCGCAAGTATTGAAGATCGATGAATTGATTTGCAGCTCTTTTTTCTTATTGAGCTACCGAGGGCGTTCCTGCAATAAGCAGGAACGTTTTTTACTAAATGTGGATTTACCGTTATTACCTCAATATTTTGTTTAGAAAGCCATTTTGAAAGGTTGATCCTATAGTGTCCAGTAGGTTCCATCCCAACAATAGATTCATTCAGGTTATTTAATCTTGAAGATGTTTATTCTATTTTAGTAAACTAGCAAAACCATCTTCTTAATTTTTGAATGTAAGTGGATATCCGACTACAATTCCACGAAAATTTACAGCTCGAACTACATGTAATTGTTGAGTAATGTCTACACCAACCATTAGATGTTTAACGGAAATTCTTTCTATAAGTTGATTTTGTTTGTTTTGCATTTAAAACTTCAAAGTAGGGTTCCTCCTAAAGTTTTGAGTTAGAGTGGTGTCTATACCCATATCTTACTGAGGATGCTTTTTTTTCAAAATCGAAAAATAACGATCTACAGGAATGCTAACGTGGCAATTTACTTGAATAAGCACAGTAAAAAATGTTTTGTTAAAAGGATTCCTTAGGGATATTTAAATATAAGGGGACAAAATCCCAGGCGATGGGAAAGGATGATGTAGGATGCTTGTCCTGGGACCTATATTTTGTTTTTACTTTCTTACGAATCTATTACTATTTCAGCTATCGACTACTATAGGGAATAGCACGAACCAGTAGAATGAAATTATATCGGGATATTAATGTTAGGGATATTTGGCTGAGACATATTGTTCTCTTCTTCCTGAGAAAGAGCCATTGGTTACCTTGCTCATGAGTTTTTTTTGTTCAAAACGCTTTCTTCATTTTCCTATATCACTAAACTGTTAAACAGTATGGGAAAAAGCCTTTTTTTGCTATTTTTTGTATAAAAACAAACAAATACACAATCTCTTATAATTTATTTGAATAAAAATAATAGTGAACAAAAGTTTGTACAAGCCTTTTGTTCTGATGATTTTTTCTATTTTATTACTAAGGAGGTGAATCATATTGTCTAATCCCAATATCGGAAATATTACTCCATTGATTTCGATTACCACTGCACAAACTGTTCCATTGTTGTTGGCTTCGGTTGCATTGGAGGAGTTGGCTCTCGCTCACTTAGTGAACGCAGAAGCAGAAAAACTTCAACTCGTTCTTGGCACTTTAACTCCAACACGTACTACATTAAGTCCTGCAGTGGTTTCGTTGACGAATCTTCTCGCTATTGACGCAAGTGTTCAAAGAACCCTTCGGGATGTCATCAAGAAGGAAATGCTGCTTGAGTTTAAATTCGAAAACGTTCTGGATTTAATTGCTTCTACTTCTGGGGGTGACCTAACAATTACGAAATCTGGTCCAGCTCTTGTTGTACCCGGGGGCTTCACTCAATATAACATCACCGTGACAAATACGGGAACTGTACCGTTAACCAATTTAACGGTAACCGATGCAATACCACCAGGTACAGTTTTTACTTCTGCTAGTCCTCCACCTGGATTTACCGCTTCTTTCTCAGGAGGAGTTGTAACTTTTACAGCAACATCCCCATTTGCCCCAGGAAGTTCAGCCCTCTTACAATTTGCAGTTTCGGCTCCAGTTACAGCTGGAACAGTTTTCACCAATACGGCTACTGCCAGTGCAAATGAGATTGCTCCAGTGACTTCCAACACAGTTATTACAGTAACATAGCCACTTACAATAATATTGGCCAAGAAAAACTGCCTTTATTTGGGCAGTTTTTTCTGCCAATTTTAACTGTCGTTGAAGAATCATCGTTGCAAGTAAAAAGAAGAGGGTAGAATTAATTTGCTTTATGTCGAGTTCATGGGGAAAATACCCCTTCGTTCAGTATTAATTCATATAAAAGAATATTTTCGGCTGCGGAAAACGCCGTTAGTTATAAAATAGGGCGAAAAATGAGGCGGATTTGCTCCGTCTCATTTCGCTTCATTAAAGGGATGTTGTTTTGACAGCAGATTGTGAAAAAATACACTTAAAGTAACGGGGTGCTTGAGTTCAATATATTTGGCTGCTGCGGCAGCCATTTTTCTTGTTCCACTAACGTGGCAGTTTAGTGAAAGAAGGAATAAATATTAATTTTGAAGAATTATTAATATATCTCAATTAAGGTGAGTGTCATATTAATGAAAAAGCAATTTAAAAATCAGCACCGAATGTTAGAAAGTTTCGGTTATGAATTTCTTGTATCTTGTCCCAATTGTAACAGGAAATATAGCAATGGGGAATGGAAACGAAAAATTGAAAAATGTTGCGGATTTTGTTACTAAACCATCAAGTGAAGATGGAATTGACTACGCATTAAAAAAGTATGGAATTATTTAAACTGTAAATACCTGGTTCGGGCAGCGATTCGTTCAATAAAGAATATCGCTGGTTTTCTTATTGAACAAACGGAGCAGTATAGTGGAATAAGAATTCCTTGTTGTTATTATATGGTACATTAAATGAAATCAAATTTAAGGGGTTGATAAAGATGCGTTTATCAAATAGCTGTGTGACTGTAACTGTGATTGGGTTTTGGGTGATGGATAAATAAAATTATAGGGAGAAATTAAATGATAAAAATTGATGTGGATTTAGTTTCTAAGTTGATAAATAGCCAATTTCCAGAGTGGTCTAATTTGGAAATCAAGCCTGTTGAAAAAAGTGGAAATGATAATAGAACTTTTCACATAGGCAAAAGAATGAGCGTTAGGCTGCCAAGTGATGAAGCCTATGTACCCCAAGTTGAAAAAGAACAAAAATGGTTACCCATCTTAGCTAAGCATCTTTCTACACCAATATCTGAATCATTAGCTAAAGGAGAACCAAGTGAGGATTACCCATACCCTTGGTCTGTTAACAAATGGTTGGATGGAGAGACATTATCTTTAGAAAATATAGACAGTTTAAATCAATTTGCGAATGATTTGGGGAAGTTTTTAGTTGAATTACAATCTATTAACGCCAGTGGAGGTCCCTTAGCTGGGGACCATAATTTTTATAGAGGCGGAGATATTGTAGTATACGATAATGAGTGTAGAGATACCATAAATAATAATATAAATACTTTTAATAAACACTTATTGAAAGAAATTTGGGAATTGGCATTAGCCTCAAAATGGGCTGGTAAACCAGTTTGGGTCCACGGTGACATAGCACCAGGAAATATATTAATTAAAAATGGTAAATTATTTGCGGTTATTGATTTTGGGATTTTGGGAGTGGGAGACCCATCTTGCGATGCAGCAATGGCTTGGACTTTTTTTGATGATAGTAGCAGAAAGATATTTAAGAATGCATTGAAATTTGATAAGGAAACTTGGAATAGAGCGAGAGGATGGGCTTTATGGAAGGCTTTAATAACCTACAATTATAATAAACAATCTAACAAAACAATCGCGGATGAATCATTTAATACAATAAAAGTAATCATTAATGATTACGAGGCTGAAAGATAATGGCATTAAAATAGAAATTTTTATTGCACTATCGGTGGCCTTACTTTAAGATCCATCTGCCATTACGGTGGCCATTTTTTATTGAACTACCATGAAAATTAACTTCTGTAATAAAGTGAAAAAGGCAATACTAAAGAAGACGCAGCTCATTCGTTTTTTAAAAAAGGGGAGAGCGCCAATATCATGGATCTATGGTCATAAAGTGAACTGGATTAGGAAGCTTTAGGTTCTTCTAACGTAACGGTGTATCCTAAACTTTCGAGTCGTCTCAGTGAATGCCGAACGATAGATTGTTGTCTCTGCT
>NZ_JBIVOP010000045.1:0-6223 GCF_044754175.1 Neobacillus sp. NPDC093127 | reverse complement strand
GCCATTTCAGCTAATTTTAGACGAAATGACACCTTTTTTATATTCCCTCAAAATGAAAAGACAAAAAAACGTAAGTTTTTCAGTGCCCTCCGCTTAAGCGCCGAGGAGGCTCACCGCCCGCCCCGCGGAAAGCGAAGCGCCCGGAACGGAAATCAACAGCCAGGTATAACCGAGCCAAAATTTTAAGTATGACCAAATCATGAACAAACTCGTAAGTTTTTGCTAATAAAATGCAATTATTTAGTAATTTAAAGATGAATGAGTATAATTGTTAGTATAAGCCAAAATAGTAGATAGCAACCTTTTCGGGTAGAGAGGAATGGTGTAAATTGGGTTATTATGATGATCATTCACAGGGACGTTATCGAGAACAAAAGGGAAAAAAGGGTGGCTTTTTTCTTGCCAGCTTTGTAGGGGCAATGATTGGTGCCATTGTCGTTATCCTGGCCATTCCAACCTTGTCTAAGCAGGGGGTACTCCCTTATAAGCTGGAATCCGCTCAAAACTTACCAGCGGAAACAGATAACAATAATAATCAACAAAATGTCATTAAGCAAATTTCTTACGATGTGACCACCAATACGACAAAGGCCGTTGATAAAACAGGCGAAGCAGTTGTCGGCATCAATAACATTCAGGCTACAAGCTTTTGGTCCGATAATGGAAACGGCTCAGAGCAGGAAGCCGGAACGGGTTCGGGTGTTATTTATAAAAAGGAAGGCAATCAGGCTTTCGTCGTAACGAATCATCATGTCGTTGAGGGTGCGGCCAAACTGGAAGTAACGTTGTCAGATGGAACGAAAATTCCTGCCAAACTGCTAGGCAGTGATATCTGGACAGATTTAGCCGTTCTGCAGATTGATGCCGGCCAAATAAAAAAGATTGCTGAATTCGGTAATTCTGACAGTTTAAAAATGGGTGAACCGGTAATTGCAATTGGAAATCCCCTTGGAGCCACATTTTCCGGCTCGGTAACACAGGGGATTATCTCCGGATTAAAGCGGACGATTCCGGTTGATATCAATCAGGATGGCATTGTTGATTGGCAGTCAGAGGTATTGCAGACCGATGCCGCGATTAACCCTGGCAACAGCGGCGGCGCGTTAATTAATATGGCAGGGCAAGTCATCGGAATTAATTCCATGAAGATTGCCCAGAATGCGGTTGAAGGGATTGGCCTATCAATCCCAATTAATTCTGCAAAGCCGATTATTAATGACCTTGAGCAATTTGGCTCTGTTAAACGCCCATATATGGGTGTCGATTTAAAATCAGTTTCTGAAATCCCTGCCTATTATCAGCAAGAGGCGTTAAAGCTGCCTCGAAATGTGAATTACGGTGTGGCACTTCGTCAAGTAGTACCGAATTCGCCGGCTTCACAAGCAGGATTAAAAGAGCTGGATGTAATCGTCGAAATGGATGGACAAAAGATAAATGATGTCATTGATCTTCGTAAGCACTTGTATCAGAAAAAGAAAATAGGCGAGCAAATGAAGGTTAAATTTTATCGGGCTGGAAAGTTACAAGAAACAACCTTGCGCTTATCCGCAGAGAAATTACAATAAACGACCGCGACAGGCAAAAACAGGAGGTGATTCATTCACACTCCTGTTTTTGTTGTGGTATCATGGTTGAGGTAATTGATGTTGTCGAATGACAAAAGGTTGTAAAGTTAACAATAGGATTAAGGTCTATCTTTTTCAGGAAGGTGGTTAACAGAATGATTTATTGCTGTGAGGAACATGTGGAGATTGGATTGGATGCAATTGTGGATGAATATCAAACTTTTCCGGTTATGACGAAACTAACTGGGGATAACTTATCAACAAGCTGTGAATATTGTCAAAATAGGGCTGTATATATGGTGGCGAACAAGTGATTCCATACAAGATGTGGATAAAAAATGTGGACATGTGGATAACTCCTGTGGACAACTTGTTTGTAAGCTGTTTGTAATCAAGTTGAAAAGGGCTGTGGATTGTGAATATCTCAATTATTACGGTAGGAAAATTAAAAGAAAAATATTTGCGTCTTGGCATTGATGAGTATTTAAAGCGATTATCAGCGTATGCCAAGGTAGAGGTTATTGAGGTTGCGGATGAAAAGGCACCTGAAGAATTAAGCGAGCTGGAAATGCTGCAGGTAAAGCAAAAAGAAGGCGAAAGAATTCTTACAAAAATCAGTCAGGATACATATGTAATTGCCTTAGCCATCCAAGGGAAATTGGCATCATCAGAGGAACTTGCTGATTCATTGGACAAACTAGCGACATACGGGAAAAGTAAAATTGCCTTTGTCATTGGCGGGTCATTGGGGTTGAGTGAGGAAGTGTTGAAGCGGTCAAACGAGCAATTGTCATTTTCGCGGATGACCTTCCCGCATCAGCTGATGAGGTTAATATTAGTGGAACAGGTTTATAGGGCTTATCGGATTAATCGGGGGGAACCGTATCATAAGTAAATGAGGTTTTGTAAACTAATTGTAAATGAAATTTATTTTTTGATAGATACAGTATTGATCTTTGCAAAGTCTAAGCAAGGGTAATTAAAAGAGTAATGAATTAGAAAAAAAGGATGAAAAGCGACAGATAACTGTCTTCTTTTCATCCTTTTATTTTCTGGCATTTGAAATTGGACAAGGGCTAACGGCAATAGTTAATGGAATAAGCATTTTTTATCAGCTCCTATCTTTTTAGTCAAAAAATAATTACAAAAAGACCTACACGCAATGTACAGCCTTTTAATAAAATATCTTATGTAAAGGATGTTGGGAATAAAGGGTAAGGAGCGATAGAAATGAAAAATATATCAATTCTCTTGCCTTATCAATCTGATAACGGGCCAAGAGATAGGGCTATCCATTGGGTAAAAAAATTTTACGAAGTTACCATGCCAGAGGCTGAATTATGTATTGGTTTATCATCGGGTGGTCATTTTAATTGCTCTCAAGCATTAAATGATGCTGCCAAAATGGCCACAAGGGAAATTTTCGTCCTGGCAGATGGCGATGTTGTTTATGACCCGGCAATTATAGAAGAAGCTGTTAAGTTTTTAGACCATTATCCATGGGTAATTCCTTATCGTGGTGTGGTTAATTTATCACAAGATAATACAGACAGGTTGTTGGCGACAGAACCAACCTGGCCGCTAAATACTTCTATTGATAATTATTCTATTAATAATTTTTATGAACGCTTTGGAGGAAAATTGATGGTTATGAGGCGTGAGACTTTCATTGCAGCTGGCGGTTATGATGAAAGGTTTGTTGGTTGGGGCGGCGAAGACGACGCTCTTATACATGCTTTGGAAACACTATGTGGACCCTATAAAAAACTAGAAAATCAACTCATTCACTTCTGGCATCCGATAACGGAATGGGGAAATGCTCCGAATGCCAAAGATAATATGAAACTATTGATTAGATATGATAAGGCAAATGGAAATAAGGAAGCCATGCTAAGACTTATAGGAGAACGACGGAGGCCAGGGAGTAGAAGGCGCTAAATATAAGGAGAGAATCAATGAGCCACAAGAAATTTGATTATGTCATATTCGGCAAGAATATTTGGAATGTAGGCTGCCCTTTTATTGGCTAAAAAATTTCATGTAGCCTCAATCGATATTGAAGATTCTCCTTTTTTGAAGGGCCAGTTGTGTTAATCAAACAAGAATTTATAAAGGATAAAAAAATTTATCAATATACCAACATACTGAACGAGGGGAATAAAAGTGAAATTAAAAGTCGGAATGATTGGTGCAGGAGGAGTTGCCAAAAGAGCTCACATGAATGCCCTCAATGCGTTAAAAGAATTTATTGAAGTAATTTCTGTTTCAGATGTGAATATAGAAGCTGCTAAAACATTGGCTGAAGCTGTTGGAGCCGCCCGTATATATTCTAATTACCATGAATTGCTTTCCATAAAAGAAATTGATGCGGTCGTTGTAACAACTCCAAATTTTTTGCATTCTACTATTTCTATTGATGCTTTGAAAGCAGGAAAACATGTTTTATGCGAAAAGCCGCTCGCTATCAATCCTGTTGAAGCAAAAAAAATGATCGAAACTGCAAAAGGACAAGGAAAGATTTTAATGACAGCCTTGAATAATCGATTCCGTGATGAAGTCGCAGTCATTAAAAATGACATTTTACAGAATAAACTTGGTGATATCTATCATGCCAAATGCGGATGGGTCAGAAGGTCAGGAATTCCAGGTTGGGGTGGGTGGTTTACGAATAAATCACTCTCTGGCGGAGGACCTTTGATTGATTTAGGAGTACACATGCTAGATTTAACCCTGTATTTAATGGGCGACCCTAAAGTGGTATCTGTGTCTGCTGCTACTTATCAGAAGTTTGGACACAAAGGAACGACACGAGCTAGGGCTGTTGCAAATCCTAATGGTATATATGACGTTGAAGATTATGTCACTGCTTTCATTCGTTTAGAAAACGGAGCCACCATTAATTTGGACACAAGTTGGGCATCCAATATTGAAAAGGAAAAAGTTTTTGTTCAGCTTTTAGGAGACAAAGCAGGTGTTGATTTAACAAATGGAAATCCTTTAACCTATTTCACAGAAGAAGATGGAAAAGAAGTAAATTATCAACCGAATAGTTCATTTGTCGATTCTAATGCGCACAAAAATATGTGGAAACATTTTTATGAATCGATTATTAATCAAACAGCGCCCCTTCCAAGTGGAGAAAGAGGATTACAAATCAACCAAATTTTAGACGCAATTTATACTTCTAGCTTAACAAAACATGAAGTATACCTTTAAAAAAGGAACGGGAATTGGATGGTGATAAAGTTGCTGATCCTTGTAGCTTTAAAGACTTAAATTTGGAACTGTGGAACAAAACTAGATGAAACTTTAACTTGTCCAAAGTGGCCAAAGATCATTATGAATTGAAAAACTTTAAAACTACAAAAAAATGAAAATATTTTTTAAGGGAGTTTTTTTTTGATTCCATTTCTTAACGTAAAAGAGATTAATAATCAATATCATAATGAAATAGCAGAGGCTGTTGAAAGAGTAGTTTCAAGTGGTCAGTATATTCTTGGTCAAGAAGTAAGAGCATTCGAAGAAGAATTTGCAAGTTATTGCAAAGTTAAGCATTGTATAGGTGTTGCTAATGGCTTAGATGCGTTAACATTGATCATTCGTGCTTACGGTATTGGTGAAGGGGATGAAATCATTGTCCCATCTAACACATATATTGCTTCGATTTTAGCAATCTCACAAAATGGCGCAATACCTGTTTTAGTTGAACCTAACATTAAAACATATAATATTGATCCCATTTTATTAGAAGAAAAGATCACACCAAGAACAAAAGCGATCTTGGTAGTTCATTTATATGGACAACCTGCTAATATGGATGCAATTAATGAAATCGCTAAAAAATATAAACTGAAAGTAATTGAAGACGCTGCTCAAGCTCATGGTGCTACATTCAATGGTAAAAAGACTGGTACTTTAGGAGATGCTGCTGGGTTTAGTTTCTATCCAGGAAAAAATCTGGGGGCGCTTGGGGATGGAGGAGCAATTACTACTAATGATGACAGCCTCGCAGATAAACTGCGTGCATTAAGAAATTATGGATCTCCTGTGAAATATGAACATATTTATAAAGGTTTAAATAGTCGTTTAGATGAAATACAGGCTGCTGTTTTACGTATTAAGTTAAAATATTTAGATAAAGATAATAGTAAAAGACGCCAAATAGCTGAGTATTACTGTAAATTCATAAATAATCCTAAAATTGTATTACCTATTCTAGAGAGAGATGGGCAATTATCTCACTCGTGGCATTTGTTTGTAATCCGAACGGAAGAAAGAGAAAGCCTTCAAAAATATTTATTAAATAATAATATTGAAACACTTATTCATTATCCAATTGCGCCGCATAAACAGCTTGCATACAACGAATGGAATGAAGAAAGCTACTGTATTTCTGAACAAATTCATTCAGAAGTATTAAGTCTACCTATATCTCCTGTTTTAACTCTAGAAAAGGCAAAAATGGTAGTTGACTGCATTAATCAATTTTAGTTAAAGTTGGATGAAAATTCCTCGAATTCCCCGGTTTAAAATTCCCCAGAAGGACTTACCTCAGTCCTTCTGTTTCTGGTGTGCCAGGCATGGCAACTATCTAGGTGGTGAAAGTCCACTGTGGGGGTACACATCGACCAACCACTAAGGAGGCGCAAGGTACTTAC
>NZ_JBIVOP010000044.1:0-6287 GCF_044754175.1 Neobacillus sp. NPDC093127 | reverse complement strand
TCGGTATAATCCTTCAGTTCCGACAGGAACTGTCTAGCCTTTACCAGAGAAATGTGACCATCCTCCATTTAAGCTAGAAACATTTCGCACAACTAAACCGCCACGTTACTTTAAGTATTGAACTTTAGCTACTGATTCCTGCATCAAGGATCAAGAGGGTCTCTACATATCGGTTGGGGGATCAGGTTAACCACCCGATCTGATAAATAGTCGGAAGAATTCCGCTTAATTAGCAATTATGATTAAAAAAAGCTTAAATAGACGGAGAGATTCCGCCTATCGACTCAAAAAATGCGATAATGGGGGATTTTTCTTGGCACAATCGGAAAACCTCCGCTTATTTACCCCCAAAACGAGCTCCCATCTGCATCTAACCGGAAAATCTCCGACTATTTTACTTTTGCTGGTTACTCGATTAAGGACAAGACATCTTTAGCGTGAGACATACTAATCACACTCCTTCTAATAATAAATGTTCTATTTGGTAGTAGGAATGATTAAGGGGTTTTTAATGTCAGATTTAAATTATAAAGTAATCACCACTTTTCCTTGAGCGTGGCCTTCCTGAAAATAGTTGAATGCTTCTGCTATCTCACTTAACTTATACCGTTTATCAATTATTGGTTTTACTTTGCCAGTCTCAAGTAATTCTTTTACATGATTTAAGTCTTTTTGGTTTGCTCTCTGTAACAGGTTGCTTATTTTCTTGCTTCCAGTCATTGAAATAAATGGTCCAAGAAATAGCGTTTGAAAAAATTGCGATTCGGAACCTCCTACGTGAACAAAATTTCCATTTGGTTTTAGTACACGTTTATAAGCTGAAATGGAATTAGAACCGTTCACACCTAGAATCAAATCGTAACACGTCTCCTCTTGGGTGAAATCCTCTTTTGTATAATCAATGATATGGTCGGCTCCAAGTGAACGCAATATCTCTAAATTTCTTGTACTACATACACCTGTTACTTCAGCCCCAAATGATTTGGCAATTTGTACCGCGAAAGTACCGACACCACCAGATGCCCCATAAATTAATACCTTCTGTCCCGATATAATTTTACCTTTATACAAAAGTCCCTGTAAGGCAGTCACACCTGCCATAGGTGTCGCAGCAGCTTCCTCGAAGGAGATATTGGCTGGCTTTAAGGCTAAAGCGTATTCGGGGACAGTTACATATTCAGCAAAACCGCCCCACCCACAACCAGAGAGATCGCCAAATACTTCATCACCTGCTTTAAATAACTTAACGTTTTTACCAACAGCTTCAACTGTACCAGCTATATCACCTCCTGGTATGGAATACTTTGGCTTAGTAAGACCGAAGGCGAAGCGGGCTAAGAAAGGTTTTCCCTTCAAAAGAACCAAATTACCATAGTTCAAGGATGCTGCATAAACTCTTACCAATACTTGATTCTCAGTGGGTAAAGGTTTGTTAATCTCTTTTAATTCAAGTACATCGGGTGAGCCATATTGATCACAAACTATCGCTTTCATAAAAACTCCCTCCAATAGGCTTTTAAAAATAAAATTTCCTTGTATTAATTTTATTTAATAGTAACAAGGGGATTAAAACCTTTCATTGACTTAAGTTAATTTCTAAAGAATTTAGCGTTTTTTTTATGATGGTTATTTGGATGCTTCGATTGGAGGAAGGATTACGGAATGTGGATGACATCTATTTTATAATGGATTTTTTTTCATTCGCTTTTTTATTCTACTTAATGACTCTGGAGTGATTCCAAGATAACTGGTCAATTGATGCTGTGGTACCCGGTCAACTAACTGAGGCCGTTTCTTTAAAATGGATTCGTAGCGTTCTTCAGGAGAAGAAGTGATAAATTCTCCAAATCTTTCTTGTATTTCACCAAGGTTTATCTCCATCATTTTGCGGATCATGGTTTCCAGTTGTGGGTATTTGTTAAACATCGTTTTTTCAGAATCAACCTCGCCAACAACTAATAGGCAGTCTTCGACACACACTAATGAATACTTTGATAAATCATTTTGCTTCTGTTCGTTGATAATTGGAATCGCTTGTTCTTCAGTAAAAAAATTTGATGTGACCTCTTTACCTGATTCATCTATAAAAAACTGCCTGACACACCCCATTAATACGAAATAACATTTAATTTCGGAAAGTTCTCCCTGTCTAAGAAGGTATTTTCCTTTTTTATATTCATCAATTCGTAAACTTTCAGTGATTGCCTGCTGTTCCTTTTCGCTGAGCGCTGTAAAATCAGACATATATTTCGAGAGAATTTTCTTCATATTACCTTCCTTTCTAATTTAAATGTTCTTTAATCATTTTAACATTTTTACCCATATGTTTTTTCCTTTTTAGATAAAATTTACTTAACCCATTTTTTCGTTGATGGACCGCTCTGCTCGTATCGGGGCAGGGTGGTTTACTTGTTAGGATAAAATCCCCCATCGGAACCCAGGCAGCTACTTCCCAAGGTTTATCTGTTGGAATCTTAGCTAAAATGAACAAAAAGCCCACCACCGCTTAAGGTGATGAGCAAGATGAACCGAGATTCTCTTTTTACATAGATAATTATTGAGCTGTATAGCCACCATCAACTGTTAAGCTATTACCAGTCATGAATGAGGAATCGTCACTTGCCATGAATAGTACAGCTTTTGCCATTTCTTCTGCTTGGCCAAGACGTTTCATCGGAGTCATCGCAGCTAATGCTTGTTTACTTTCTTCTGGAATAATTGGTGTATCAATGAACCCAGGACATAATGAATTAATACGAATATTTTTTTCTGCATATTCAAGTGCAAGTGACCGTGTTAAGTTAATTACGCCGCCTTTTGCTGCATTATAGGCTGCTGAACCAGGTGAACCAACCCAGCCGTACATAGAGGCTGTATTCACTATTGTACCGCCGCCCGTTTTTAACATTTCACGGATTGCTTCCCGTGCTACTAAGAATACACCATCTAAATCAACATTTACGGTGTTCCGCCACTCAGAGTACTCTAAATCATGTGAAGGATGAACACGCCCGATACCTGCATTGTTGAACACAACATCGACTTTCCCGAAAGCTTCAACAGCTTGTTTAAATACACCTGCTACATCTTCTTCACTAGTAATATTTGCTTTTACAAATAGAGCTTCGGCATTTAGAGATTTCAATTCTTCTTCAAATGCTCTCCCTTTTTCTTCATTTAAATCAACAAGAACCACTTTAGCTCCTTCTGATACGAATAAGCGTGCTGTTGCAGCACCGATACCTGATGCTCCACCAGTAATCACGGCCACTTTATCTTGTAATTTTCCCATAATAGATTCCTCCGGTATAATAAATTCAATATTAGTATCACATCTTAGAAAGAAAAGATACCTTTATCTAACTTTTGTGCTATTTTGTTCACAATTTAATTGTACTATTTTGTTCACATATAACAATCAGTAAGATATCATTAAATGTCTAACTAGTAGACACATGGAACTAAATTGTCCATTTTAGGGAGGTTTTTTTTATGAATGACCAACAAACTGTGACATCTCAACGTAAAAATCGGACAAAAGGACATTTAAAGTTAGCACTAATCGAACTCATAAAGGAGAAAGGTTACCATCCTGTTTCAATAAAAGACATTGTAAGCTATGCCGCTTATAATCGTAGTACCTTTTATGTTCATTACCAAGATAAAATTGAACTAGCTAAAGATTTACTCGACTCCATGCTTCAAGGGTTAGAAGATTCAGTAGGAAAACCCTATGTACCGGGACATAAAGTATATACAGCAAAGCTAAATGCACCATCCTTTAATATTGTTTCCTACATATATGGACACCGGAATTTTTTTGAGCTGATTAAATACGAAGACACATTACCAGAATTACATACTAGATTCCCGCAAACCATCTTAAAAATTTATCAAGATCACTTTATATTTGAAACGATTAACAACATCCCAGTCAACATGGATTATTTTAAACGTTATACAGCCTATGGCTTTTACGGGCTGCTGCTGAATTGGATTACAAATGATTTTAAAGAAACTCAAGACGAATTTATTGAAAAAGTAATTGATCTAACGAAAACGCATATTTACTCGGTAGAGTATATTAGCGAATAATAATTCTATTGTACATAAGGGTAGATATTCCATGTTACAAATATCTACCCATTTTTTAACTATTCATTTTTAGATAAACTTATCCATGATATGGTTGTATCATCGTTAAAATGACAACAGTGAGATATTCAACAACGAAATAAATGACTCTGTTCATTGATGAATCCAACATCGAACTATAGTTTCCTGGACGACAAAAAAAAGTAGAGATACTCTGCTCTCTACTACTACGTTTTAAAATATGGCTCCGCAGGTAGGACTCGAACCTACGACCGATCGGTTAACAGCCGATAGCTCTACCACTGAGCTACTGCGGAATAAAAAAATAATGGGCCTAAATGGACTCGAACCATCGACCTCACGCTTATCAGGCGTGCGCTCTAACCAGCTGAGCTATAGGCCCTAAGGTAATGATTGGAGCGGGTGATGAGAATCGAACTCACATCATCAGCTTGGAAGGCTGAGGTTTTACCACTAAACTACACCCGCGTGCTTAAATTTGGAGGCAACACCCGGATTTGAACCGGGGATAAAGGTTTTGCAGACCTCTGCCTTACCACTTGGCTATGCTGCCGCATTAATACTAATGGGGCGACTGATGGGAATCGAACCCACGAATGTCGGAACCACAATCCGATGCGTTAACCACTTCGCCACAATCGCCATAATGGTGGAGGGGGACGGATTCGAACCGCCGAACCCTGAGGGAGCGGATTTACAGTCCGCCGCGTTTAGCCACTTCGCTACCCCTCCAAAAAAATTCATGTAAAGATGGCTCAGGACGGAATCGAACCGCCGACACAAGGATTTTCAGTCCTTTGCTCTACCGACTGAGCTACTGAGCCACAAAAAGAATCTATATCAACGGCATTTAATCTGCCGGGATAAAAAAATGGCGGTCCGGACGGGACTCGAACCCGCGACCTCCTGCGTGACAGGCAGGCATTCTAACCAACTGAACTACCGGACCATATTGCGGGGACAGGATTTGAACCTGCGACCTTCGGGTTATGAGCCCGACGAGCTACCAGACTGCTCCACCCCGCGACAATAAAAAATAAATAGTAAATAAAATATGGAGGAGGAAGAGGGATTCGAACCCCCGCGCGGTATGACCCGCCTGTCGGTTTTCAAGACCGATTCCTTCAGCCAGACTTGGGTATTCCTCCAAATAAAATGGAGCCTAGCGGGATCGAACCGCTGACCTCCTGCGTGCAAAGCAGGCGCTCTCCCAGCTGAGCTAAGGCCCCATGTTAATAACGTAATTTTCGACTGGTCGGGAAGACAGGATTCGAACCTGCGACCCCTTGGTCCCAAACCAAGTGCTCTACCAAGCTGAGCTACTTCCCGTTAATATGGCGCGCCCGGAAGAAGTCGAATCCACAACCTTCTGATCCGTAGTCAGACGCTCTATCCAATTGAGCTACGGGCGCATTATAATTTTAAATGGTGCCGAGGACCGGAATCGAACCGGTACGGTAGTCACCTACCGCAGGATTTTAAGTCCTGTGCGTCTGCCAGTTCCGCCACCCCGGCATAAAGAGAGCGGAAGACGGGATTCGAACCCGCGACCCCCACCTTGGCAAGGTGGTGTTCTACCACTGAACTACTTCCGCATTTAAAAAATGGTGCGGGTGAAGGGAGTCGAACCCCCACGCCTCGCGGCGCCAGATCCTAAGTCTGGTGCGTCTGCCAATTCCGCCACACCCGCAATATGAAAATGGTGAGCCATGAAGGACTCGAACCTTCGACCCTCTGATTAAAAGTCAGATGCTCTACCAACTGAGCTAATGGCTCGTACAAAGGTGCCGGCGAGAGGACTTGAACCCCCAACCTACTGATTACAAGTCAGTTGCTCTACCAATTGAGCTACCCCGGCAAATAAATCAAGTTACGGTATTTATGGTGGAGGATGACGGGATCGAACCGCCGACCCTCTGCTTGTAAGGCAGATGCTCTCCCAGCTGAGCTAATCCTCCATTTGATGACCCCTACGGGATTCGAACCCGTGTTACCGCCGTGAAAGGGCGGTGTCTTAACCGCTTGACCAAGGGGCCATAGTAATTTTCGACAAAATAATAGCCCCAAAAGGGGCTTAGCCTGGCAGCGTCCTACTCTCACAGGGGCGCCTGCCCCAACTACCATCGGCGCTGAGAAGCTTAACTTCCGTGTTCGGTATGGGAACGGGTGTG
>NZ_JBIVOP010000043.1:0-8798 GCF_044754175.1 Neobacillus sp. NPDC093127 | reverse complement strand
CTCTCTCAGCCGTAGAATTAGTATTGACGGTTCTAACCCATTTTCATTCTCTGTGGTGAAGCGCGGTTTTTTGCGCTTCATGGATGGCTAAAGGGTATAGTTTAACAATGTAAAAAGTTATTTATTAATAAATTGATTGGGAGTTTTTAAAAATGTACTATTTATGGCTTATCGCATCACTATCAGTATCAGCACTACTTACGCGGCTTTTCTTTCCGAAGCCATTCGGTGAATTTCCCCTCTTTGGTGATGTCACAACCTTGATTTTCATTCCAGCGTATTTTGTTTCATAAAGTGTTATTCTAAATATTTTGATGTGGAAACTTAAAAATCGCAGCTTAAAATTCACGGCATTTTTAATTATACTATTGCTCTTGCTAGTTTCTTCTGTGTTACTTTTTATGGAGAATTATAGTCAATTCACTTCTTATTTTTTTACATTTATTGGACTGATTATCGGCTTTTTTCATTTCTCAATTTCAGAAGTTTTACGAAATAAACGACAATGGTCTTATTGAACGGGTGCATTTCTTGAAGATCCGGCAGCTAATGGCAGCCTTTTTGTTTATACAACTATAGAAACAGTTTAGATTAAGAAGGACTTTTACTTAGATGTTAGAGAATAATATACAAAGCGAAATAAAGGGGTGGAGTATTTTGAAAAAAATAATACGGATTATAGCAGTAATAATAATAGTAGTAGTAGTCATTTTTCTTTTATTACATTCAACTCCAAAAATGGCTATAAGAACCCACGTGTTGTTTATGGGTTATCCTATAGAATCTTTTACATCAGATATATACGAGTATAAATATCATAATAAAGTTGATAAGAACAACTTTATTAAGTTTTATCCTAACGCAAAAGCATACACTTTAACAAAACCTCCATTCGAAAAAGAGACTGAGAGTGAGTTAAGTAATTACATTGTGCGGAAAAGTGGATTTTTGTATTTTGCTGATATTTATGGAGAAACATAAATTTTCTTATTAAGCTAACTTCTTTTGAAGATATGGTATATGAGGATGATATAACGAGACATAATGAATACTTCTTAGCTTGTCTTTATTTAAGGTATAAAAGGAGAGAAATCTCTTGGGCAGCTTTTTTAAATGAAGCTGGGAAATATTTAGATGGAAATGAATGCTGTGTGGATGTGAATTTTTCTTTGAGACGGTTACTAAATACGAGGATTCACTTTATTCATCAGGTATAGAAAGCGGTGCCTGTCCAACTTAAAAAAAATAAGTTTTTCCGACGAATCCGTAAAATAAATCAAGTGGAGAAAAAAACACTATTTTTCTCCACTTGATTACCTGGTACGGCTCTTTTTAACCAAATTTCCACACGTAAATTTGGCGGTTCTATTATTTTACAATAAGGACATCCATTGCCGCTTTTTTCATTACCTTTTCACTGACACTGCCCTCTAGCAGTTTTTGGAGCGCTCCTTTTCCGCTGCTCCCGACAATAATTAAATCCACATCTTGCTCCAAGGCAAAATCACATAAGTCATCATTAACAGGTTTGCCGTCTAATGACTCAAATTGGGCAGGTACCCCTTGACGCTGTAAATATGACTTTGCATGATCCAAAATCTGACTGTCCAGAATGGTTTCTTGTGTATCTGGGGGAAGTTCGTTCTCAGGCAGGGGGACTTGGGCTGGGTAAATTCCTCCATCTATACTTGGTACGACAGAATAATTATAATTATAAGCCATATTGTATATGTGCTGTTGAATAACATGAGCAACAGTAATTTTGCAGTCGCGGTTCAGCGCATAGAATTGTGCGGCCCTTTCCAATGCTTTCATACTGTCTTCGGAATCATCATAGCCTATAAGAATATGATTATACATGCTCATCTTCCTTTCTTTTACATAATTATAATATTTATACCCTTATTTCTTTTGAATAAAACACTGCAGGGACAAGGGGACCTTGTCCCAGTACCTTGGTCCACTCACATCTGAACATTCTTGATTCAAAATCAGGCAGCTTACTACCTATTTTTCAAAACTTACGACATTTGTTGGATATTAAATGGGAATCAATCTTAAGGAAATTTTATTAACAAGGAAATTCTTAAATAATTGGAGAATTAGCAATTACAAAAGGCGATGCCCATATTTAAGCATCACCCTCGAAAATTATTGATTTTAAAAACACGTAAACGAAATAATTCTCCTTGTATCAATACCAAAAATCATCCAGGACCAACCATTCCATCTGAAACCAGCAACAGATCTTGGACCTACGAAAATGGGATAAAACCAAAACCCTTCACCATTGTTAAGCCATATAAAAGTATTACGAAACAGGCACAACCTAATTGCTCCTGGATCAACAGCAAATGGTGAAGCAGCTGCTTGTTGAGGAATAAATGATGGAGGAGGAGCAGTTGGAGCTTGTGGAATTTGTGATCCGGGTAGACCTGGTAAACCTGATGGTCCCGGAAACTCAGGTCCTGGTAAACCCGGTAACCCCGGTAACCCCGATGGTCCTGGAAATGAGGGCACTGGTAAACTTGGAAATTGACGGTCCAATTGCTGATCATAATTTATATAGGAGTATACTGTCTGATTATACATTTAAAAGATCACCACCTTATTTTAATTAAATCTCTAAAGTATTAGTATGTTGTACTGTTCTTTTGTGAAGCTTATTCGCAGTCTAAATTACTGCCAATTGGCTTCCGAAAAATAGAAATGAACCTAGCTCCTAATCATATATTAATAAGAGGTGATTAAAATGGATCGACATCTTAAACAAACATTTGATATCAGGTCCTTGCTAATTGGTGTGATGGTCAATGGCGGAGTTTTGCAAATTGGTTCTGGGGCTGCTAAAGTTCCACGAGTCACTCCTGTTGGATTTACTACAGTTGGAACTACCTTAATTCCTCTAGGGGCGGCTCCTCTACAAATTGCTGTCCCATTACAATCACCAACACGTCAGAAATTATAAGATTGACCCTGAGCCAGGAGGAGCGGTTTGCCTGGCTTTTTGTTCGACCAATAATTTAAATCTGGTTACTGTCACTCCCCGAAGTTTGATAGGTTTTTAGAATGGTGGAAAGTGATAGAATGGAGCTGCAACTGAATATAGTTTGGATGGTTCAAGAAAAATGGAGCAAAACCGTCCCCATTTTTCATCCTTTGTTTAGCAAAGGGCGTTCTTGCAAGTATAGAGCTAAATCTGGATAGTTCCCTTCAACAATCTCTTTTACAATAATCTTCGACAGCAATTGGCTGTAAACCGTCCCATTATCACCAAAGGCAAATAGAAAATAGCTATTAGGATATTCCTCATATTTACCAATAATCGGAATGCCATCCATTGTACCTCCATAAAATGCAGCTAAGTAATATTCTGGCTTTACTTTAATAGTAGGAAACATTTTATTAAATTCTTCAATCAGTTTATTCTTTTTGTGAATCAGTTTACTATCACGATCTTCAGGGTAGGTAGTATTATCATCAAGTCCGCCTATAATTATCCGATTATCTCTAGTTGTACGCATAAATAAATAGGGACGGGCGGTTTCCCAAATGAGTGTCCTGTTATACCATTCGGAGAGATCGTCGACTGGATTGGTTGTTACCGTATATGTACTGACAAAAGAAGCTTTTTTCTCTTTTCTGATTTCCATTCCTTCATAACCTGCCGCAAAAATAACATAGCGTGCATGTATAGAACACCTGTTTTTTGTCGAAATAATCATCTTTCCTAGTTCTTTATCGTAATGGTGACCGTTCATTTCCGTATTTTCATATATCCGGATTCCTTTTTGTGCTGCGTAATCCATTAGTGCATGGGTGAATCTGAACGGTTTAATTTCTGCATCATTATATGAGTAAATAGCGGCATCCCTGCTAAAGGGATATTTTGCTTCAATCTCTTCCTTTGTTAAAAAAGAAAGTTCACAGTTATGCTGCTTTAAAAATTCATATTCCTTTTTTAGACTTTCAACATCTTCGGCACAGCTTGCGGAATATAGGGTATCTCTTCTGTTGAACTCACAATCAATGGTGACGTTCTTTGAGGCAGCTTCAATTTCATTAATGGATTCCTTTAATAATTGTAAATGCCTTTCTATGTAATCTGCTCCAAAAGTGTTGATCATATCTGTAAACATTTTTTCACCAGAGTATTGAATGAGGGCTGTATTCGTGCTGGTACTACCACTGCCAATTTTTGATTTTTCAATTACGACCACATCTAAAGTAGCATCAGCAAGATAATATGCGCATTGAGCCCCGGAACTTCCACCCCCAATGATTAATACATCACAAGATATGTCTTCTTCTAGTGCTGGGTATGATGGAGCATCAGGAAAAGTAATGGGCCAATAATAGGTTCCAGATTGTAAATTCATTTATATCCCCCAGTTATCAAAAAGTATAATGTTAATATATCCAATCACATTTTGTACATGCAAAAAATCGCACTGGGACTGGTCACGGTGAACTGTACAAAAAGGGGTCCTCTGTATACGAATGAACCGGAACGGGATTACGTTTAGCTGGTAATACTTTGGAAGGTTCCCCAATTTTCCTGTTTTGCAAACTGGGGATAAGCGGACATAAAGTTAATAATGAGGGGAGCTTGAACTAACATTATTTAGATTTAAAATAAATTATCTCTGGGTCTCCAACATCTAAATTTTCTATAAATCCACTTTTTCTAAATCCATTTGTTTTAAATACTTCCTGCATTCTTTTGTTGGATTGATTGGTTGAAGAAAATATTTTCTTAGTTGGTGCTATATATACAAAATACTGAATAAGTGATGTGGCATATCCTTTTCGTCTTTCAGTTGGTTTCACTATTATTAAATCAATAAAGCTGCAATCAAAGAAATGAGTATCAAAAATTAAAAATCCTACAATCAAAGCTTCTATTTTAATAACTATACATCTCTCTTCTTCGACAGCTTTTTGGATGTATTTTCTCCTCCTATCGTCACCAATTACTTCGGAATCCATTTTAACTATTTCGTCTAAATCGTTTATTTTAGCTTTAATCAAAGATTTCAAATTAAATTCTCCTTTTTATATTACCTATAAGAAATTCGACTCGTATAATACATTTCCTTCTTAAAATCTTCTGTCCCTGTGGAATTTGGCCTGGAATTGGCAGGAAAAAAGTATTTTTTATAGAAATGGTTAGCAGAAACTTTTAATTGAGGGTGAATTAGGTTGGATTTGCGGTTTTAAAAGGAAAATGAGCGTAAGGAGCATTGTGTTGAATAAAAAGAAAAAAAGATTCATACAGGGTAGTGTTTTCATTGTTGGTTTATTTGTTATTGCCTTGGTTTTTCCTACGTGGACACCGTCTATAAAAGGGGGCAATAGCATTAGTACGTTAGAGCAGATTGAAATAAATGGGACCGACTTAGAAGTGATGATTAGAGGGCATAACCGTTCTAATCCCATTATCCTGTTTGTTCATGGCGGGCCGGGGTGTTCGGAAATCCCTTATGTAAGGAAGTATCAAGATTTACTTGAGGAAAATTTCACAATTGTCCACTATGATCAGCGGGGCAGCGGGAAATCCTATCACTTCTTTGAAGATTATTCGAATCTATCAGCCGATGTTCATGTGAATGATCTTTTGGCCTTGACAGACTATCTTACGAAAAAGTTGGGACAAAATGAGGTCCTTTTAATTGGCCATTCATTTGGAACCTATATTGGCATGAAGGCTGCAAGCATTTCCCCTGAAAAATTTACCGCTTACATTGGAATTGGGCAAGTTTCCGATCCAATTCAAAGTGAATTGGACAGTTTAAATTTTACCATCCAGCATGCTAAACTAGCCAAAAACAAGAATGATGTAGAAAAGCTGGAGAGTCTAAAAAGCTTAATTGAAACGGGGGAATCGCTGACACCAAGAAGTTTCGTGCGTAAATATGGTGGAGCGGCAAGGCTGATAAATGACAACATGGATTATTTTTGGGGATTTCTGTTAAGCCCTGAGTATAATTTACTTGATGTCATTCGTTATGCAAAAGGGGTCTCACTCTCACAGGATATCTTAATACCCGAAGAAAAAAAGCAAAATATTACGAGTCTAGTGAATCGTTTGGAAATCCCTTGTTTTTTTGTCATGGGGAAGTTCGATTATATGACGTCGGTTAATACTGCAAAAGATTATTTCGATAAAGTGGAAGCGCCGGTAAAGGATTTTGTTATTTTTGATCAATCCGCCCATTATCCTCAATTTGAGCAAAAAGAGCAGTTTGCGGATTGGTTAATCAAAACCTGGGGTGTGCTAAAAAAATAAGGTTTGGTGTTCCAAGGAATAATCCGTACATTACACTACCAGAAAAAAGTCGCTATGATTGTCGTATTGCCGTTTCGAATCATGGGGATAGATGCTAATAACAATAAGGCTATAACAAATGAGCGGCGTCGAATATGGGCTTATCATTCGCTATCCGAAAGGCAAGGATGCAATTACAGGCTATTAATATAAACCTTGGCATATTCGCTATGTGGGAAAAGAAGCAGCTCAAGAAATAGTCAGCAAAGGAATTCCTCTTGAAGAATATTTAGCCGCTAAGTGATGGTGCCTTTCACCACCACCTGCAGATACCAAATGGGATGCTTTATTTCATTTGTCTTTTAACCTCATCGAAGGCAGTTTCTACTATTTTTCTAAACCACGTACACTTATTTTCACATAGGATCGATTTCCAATCATAAAGAATAAAATACTTCCCAGTACCACGAGTGAAATCGTCCAAAACATGATTTGTCCATGATAGTGACTTAGCAAGAAGCCGCCGAAAATGGGTCCTAAAAAATTGCCTATTTTTCGAAATTGCCCAGCTCCAAAATAGGTTCCTCTTAAATGGTCGGGGGCCAGCTGGTCAATCATTAGACTATTAGATGGAAAGATGAGTATTTCACCAAAGGTTAACAAGATCATGGAAAGGATTGCTGTAACCCAGCCATTAATCATACCGCAAAGCATTAAACCTATTGCCATGAAGAAGGCGCCAACAACCATTACCTGCATCGGCTTATAACGATTTGCTAAATGACTGATCGGCATTTGCAGGAAAACAACCATCAGGGCATTAATCGTTAACAAAACGGAAAAAACATAAACCCCATTATGAAGAGTAGATGACAAAAATTGTGGCAGATTGGAATCTACTTGAACATAGCCAATGTTCACTAGGATAATGCCAAGCAATAAATAGAGAAATGCTTTATCCCTTTTGACCATTTTTATTGCTTGCCAAAATGTCACAGATTTTTTCATCGATTGTTGGGATTGGGGAATTGAAAGCTTTTTCAATAAAACTAATAAGGCTAAAGCGTATATAAGATAAATAATCCCGGTAATGGAAAATGACATTTTTGCTGAGGTAGTAGCCAAGTATGCTCCTAAAAGAGGGCCCACTGATGCTCCGATATTGATTGCGGTATATCTTAGGGAATAGGCCTTCATTCGGTTTTTCTTTTTGGTCACATCTCCCATTAAAGCCTGTGAAGTTGGTTCAAAAAAGGAATTGCTAAGTCCATTTAAAGCGTTCAGCAGGATAAACCATCCTTGGCTATTCGCAATCGCAAACCCAAAATAAACAAAGGCAATCGAAAACAAGGCAAACTGCATGACCCTTTTCCTGCCAAAGCGGTCGGATAAATGACCGCCGATAAATCCGCCAACTGTTGCCATTAATGGGCTCATTCCAACCGTTAAGCCAATAATGACAGGCGACAGGTCCAGATGTCGGGATAAATAAATGGATAGAAAAGGCAAGGTCATAAAGGCAGATCCTCTTGAAAGAATAGTTCCAATTAACAAAACCCATACGATTGGATGAAATTCATTGAAATAACCTTTTATTTTGTTCATACATAGATCCTCATTTCTTTCATCTTTTACTGAATGGCTTTGTAACGATTTCACGATTTCATCCATATCGTAGCACCAGTAACTTCATAAGGAAATTAGTTGTTTATTATAATTTGCAATAAGAAAATCTTATCGACAAGCAAAATCCTGACGTCCAAATCTAGGTATTAAAGAGAATGAAGAAAAATAAAGGAGACCGTACCTTTTATTAACGGGTTCACTTTAGGGGGGAAACAATGCTTTATTTGTCTGGTGTCGGCGGCTTATACACCTTATAGGCTACCGAACTTGGACCACTGTTATGGTTTCAGTCGCTTATACCCCGTACAGGCTACCCAACTTGGATGAACTTCACGTTTTCGGTCTCCAATAGCCTTGATTGGCTTTGTTAAAATTAAGGCTCTGTTAAAAGTGAATGTTAATTTCACTGTGTTTGAAAAATAAACGGAAAAATTCCTTTTAAATTGGGAAATACCCATATTTCCTTAATAATAAAGGAAGTTTTTCCGGTTATATTAGCCAAATCGTTGAATTTTGCCTAATTTAGAACAGTTAATCGGAATATCTCCGCTTATATCTACTTCTTAAGCTCCTCTATAGACATTAGCCGGAAATTCTCCGCTTATGAATTTTCATACTTACACGAAAATTAACAATGAATAATAACAGAACCATTTTTAAAAAAACTTTAGAAAAGGTATTGACCAATCTATTAATCTCCTGTAATATGTTAAAAGTCGTCAGCAAGACGGTGTGATGACATAAAAAAGTTGTTGACATTAACAACTTAAAATGTTATTCTAATATAGTTGCTTCAAACGAAGTAACAAGAAATTGTTCTTTGAAAACTAAACAAACAAAAACGTCAACAAACAATATTTTTTAGTTTTTTTATAAAACTAAGCCAACGTAACAAATGAGCTAA
>NZ_JBIVOP010000042.1:0-9979 GCF_044754175.1 Neobacillus sp. NPDC093127 | reverse complement strand
TTTATTGGTAAAGAGCTTGGCGATGCTTGGTAAAAATATTGGCGTAGAGTGGTAAAAAAGATGGCGTTAGTGGTAAATTCCTTTGGCCGTAATCACCAGTTGTTCATATGAACTTGGTAATGGAAAATCCTATAGAAAATAAGCTTTACAACTATATTATGAATGGTACCGATGATTAAAAAATAGTCTTCTCATCCCGAGAAGACTATTTTTCTTGGATTAATTGTTCAACTGCTGGAACATCGGCCGGTGCCCATTTTAATGAATCTAAATTTTCACGCTTTAGCCAAATTAACTTGGAATGTTCACTTTTTATAGGTGTTCCTTCAATAACTTTACATTTAATTGAGATTAAGTTAATGATAAAGGTTTCGTATTCATGGGTATTGTCGTTAAATACTTCATCTGAAGTTTCTATTTTACAAGCTAATTCTTCAGCAATTTCTCTTTTTAATGCCGAGAATATGTCCTCATTGGCTTCCACTTTCCCACCAGGAAACTCCCACATATTTGGAATTGACATATCAGGAGATCTTAGAGCACATAAAATTTCATTTTGTTCATTTTCGATAATTGCTGCGACTACATTGACGAGTTTTTTCATGATTGCCTCCAAAATTATTCTCCTTCTAATGATAACATGTTTTGAGTAGATTTCTACTTTACCAAAATGATCTTAGCAATCAGATTATCAGTTCCCTATTGGAGAAATAATCCAAATAATCTATTATAAGATTAGATCAATATGACTATTAGTATGAAGGAGCTTAAATCAAAGGGGAAAACCGATTCTATTAATTGAAGATGAAGGAATGAGTGAACATCTATGGATAAAAAAGCATTCAGGGCAAATGTATTGTACTTATTGGAACAAGATGTAAGCGGACTTTCAACAGAAAAGAGAATTAAATTTATGAAAAAATGGATAAGAGATTATGAACAAGAAAGTCAGGAAGCTTCGAAGGCGGAGGATACACAAGACCAGATTAAAGTGGGAATTCTAGTCCGAACAACCATGGAGAAAATTGTTAGAGAACAATTAATGACAATCGATAGAACCGAACTATTACTGGATGCGAAATATTGTAAATCGACATTCGATATAAATTATCCTTTTTTGAAAAAGGTTGTTTGGGATTCACCGCTTTCGGATCAGAGAAAAATAAATGGGTACGACCGTTACTGGGCTAAAGATATAACCATCAACCAGGAAAAATATTTAATATGTAATGATTGGTATGAAAGAAACAAACCAAAGTTTCTTAAGTGGTTAAAGGAAATAGAGAATAAATAGAAGTGCTTAACTATGACCTATTATATAGGGGGAGAGAAAAAATTGCTTACATTAAAGGACAAAATAATTGAGTTATTGAAAGTTGATGATGGTTTTACGGATAGAGAAATTACTGACAAAATAATGGGGCATGGAAAACCTCAGCAAAATGTGAATATAGCATGTAGGGATATGGAATCACGTGGATTGATTCAACGAGTTAAAAGGTCGGATGGAAAGATTGGGAATTATTTAAGTGACTTTAAGATTAAAAACATACATGAATCTCACTTCAGAGAGAGGCCAAAGGACGGAATATCTGAAGATGAGATAAAGGATATTATCCATAATGACCTGATTTCTAAAGGCTGGAAAACTCAGGTTGCGTGGGCAAAGACTCCTGGAATTGATATTGATGCTTATCGGGGGAAGGAAAGATGGATCATCGAAGTAAAAGGGTGTGGCTCAAGAAATGCGATGCGAGTGAATTACTTTCTTGCCATACTAGGGGAGACATTACAAAGAATGAGCGACCCGAATGCCAAATATAGTATTGCTCTGCCAGATTTGCAACAATATCGAAATCTATGGGAAAGACTACCTGGGCTTGCAAAAGAGAGAACAGGAATTACTGCATTGTTTGTTAACGAGATTAGCGAAATTGAAGAGGTAAAATAGAACCGCCTTAAGAACAACAATTGTCTGACATTGTTTGCTTAGCATAAAGGAGGAAAATACTCTTGACCCAATACATATATCTAGCCTCACCTGTAAACCTGCCGGAGGGCACCTATGGCTTAAACCCAGTGTCTCCTGAACAGCCCAATGTATATGAAACTGAATTGGATTTTGCCCATTTATCCTTCGAGAATAATTATGATAGTGGATCTAAATCGAGATTTTCCTATAGTCCGCATTTTACTTTCAACTATCAAGTGGCTTGCAGTTATAGTTTTCTGTTCTTAAAAGAAGGTTTGAAAGGAAATGCAACCGATGAAAAATGTTTGGGGCTGCTCCATTCATATATTGGCAATGCCCTTCAGGCTAGTGGGATTGTAGAATATTATACTAGTTGGAATGGTGAAGAAGCGCTGCCTATTTCGAATAAACGAAGCATTCAGTGGGCGAATATCAAAACACCCTATGATCTTGTGCTGGCAGATCGTGAGTTTTGGGAAATTACTTGGTAGATTGTCTTAAAAAGGGGATATCAGCTGGTACAAATAAATCCAAATATAGTTGAAGAGGTGAGTGAAAATAAAACTGAAATCCCGCATCGGTTTCCAATTCGTGACGAAAATTGTATAGGAGAAATCTTTCATTAGTGATCCGGTCAAAGAATTGTGCAAATGGGAATCAGAATAATCAGTCGAAACATGAATTCGATCATCATGGACCTCCATTAGCATGACTTTGTATAGGTTCAGTATAAAGGCAGTCTGTTAATTTCTGATAAACTAATTGTAAATAAAATGTAAATCATTTAGTTGTTTGATTTTTTATCGTCTAGAAAGGGGAGAATTTATGAAGAAACAAACATTAGTTATCTATGGAATTATTGCTATTTTTGTAGTAATCATTATTTTTATGGGGTATGAAATATTCAAATTAAGAAAAGAAATCAAAGAGACACCATTAACAACGGGGATTGAGGTAAAAAACACTTTTATGGATGATAATTTCGAGGCTTTAACACAACTTTATCTTAATGGAATAAATCCATTATCAAAAGAAAAATTTATTCAAATTAAAGACGGGTATAGTGGAATTACCGATTTTAATAATTTTGAAGTTCTTGATTTTGGAAATGGTACAATGGCAATTATTCATCTTACTCATAAGGAAGATGCTTCTAGCATTAAAGTACAAGATATAAGGTTAATTCCAAAAGAAATGCAGTCTCTTTTTAAATAATGGCTTTGTTAAACAATAAGGTTGATAGTCACTTTTCCTGAGTCATTCAGTCTGATGTAATAAAGGGGTGTTAAAAAATTGAAGAAATTAATAGCTCCATTTATACTTGTGAGTTTCTTTCTATTGGTAACGGGTTGTGGAACGGGAAATAAGTCATTAGGTTTGGAAATCTCTAGTGATGTAGACTTTGGCAAGGACGATTATAAAAAGATCATTCCCTTCAATAATAAATTGGGAATGGATTTGTTGTCGGAAGTAGAAGCAGATGGAAATGGTAATACCTTCATTTCTCCTATGAGTTTATTTATGGCATTGTCCATGATATATAACGGATCCGATGGGGAGACGAAAACAGAAATAGCAAAGGTTTTGCAGAATGAAGGAATGAATGTAACCGAGCTGAATAGAGCGAATGCATCCATGTTGTCAAAGCTTAATAGTAACGCAAAGAAGGTTCAGCTGAATGTTGCTAACTCAATTTGGTTAAACGAAAAGTATCATTTTCAGACCAATTTTGCCCAAAATAACAAAGATTATTTTAATGCTAATTTACAAAAAATCGATATAAACGATAGTCAGTCCCCCAAAATGATCAATGATTGGGTGAAAAAATCGACGAATGACAAAATAGAAAAAATTGTTGATGCACCTTTAGATTCCGATTTAGTGGCCATCCTCATTAACGCGATCTATTTTAAAGGAAATTGGAAGTATGAATTTGATAAAAAACACACAGAAAAACGTACTTTTTATTTAGATGACGGAACCACAAAAGATGTGCCTTTCATGCTTCTTAATGAAGAATTAGCTTATATGGGCAATGAAGACTTTCAGGCTGTTTCCCTCCCTTATGGCGATGGGGAAATGAGCATGAAAGTATTTCTTCCGAGAGAAAATTCCAGTTTAGAAAAGTTCAAAAAAATGCTTACAAATGAAAATTGGGAGAAATGGAACTCTGAATTCTATGAAACTAAAGGAACGGTTAGGCTGCCGAAATTTCAATTGGAATACGAAGTATTGTTGAATGAACCATTAAAGAGGCTTGGTATGACATCAGCATTTAATGAAGGTGCAAATTTCACAAAAATGATTAAAGAAAGTGATCCATTAATGATTAGTAAAGTGAAACAAAAAACATATATAGATGTGTTTGAAGAAGGCACAGAGGCAGCTGGGGCCACTTCCGTAGAGATGACTAAATCGTCGGCTCCCGTGGATGGACCATTCGAGGTGGAGGTAAATCGGCCATTTTTCTTTGCGATTACAGATGATGAAACGGGTTTAGTGTTATTCATGGGTTCGATTTCCAATCCACAGCAAGGGAAGTAGTCATTTATGACTTAAAGTAACGGGGAGGTTAATTTAAAAAGGATTTTTGATTGAAAGTGTAGAATTTTAAATAAAAACATCTTAAATTTTTAGAGGGTAAATTTAAAAATTTTATGATTCGGGTAGAGGTGAAAGTCGATTATCAATCATCATTAATCAAACATTATTAAATATTGGGGAGGTTGAAAATTATGAAATTTCTGCTCACCTCTGCAGGCGTCAATAACAAAAGCATACATGACGCATTGGTTGACATGCTGGGCAAGCCGATCGCCGACTCCAACGCCCTGTGCATCCCTACCGCGATGTACGGACACCCCTGGGTCGGCCCCGGCGTCAAAACCTGGGAGTTCATCAGCGGGAAAGAAGATAATCCCATGGTCAACCTGGGTTGGAAGTCCGTCGGCGTGCTAGAGCTCACAGCACTGCCAAGCATCGACGAAGACCGCTGGGTGCCGCTGGTCCGAGAGACGGACGTCCTGCTGGTGTCGGGCGGCGACGCCCTCTACCTGTGCCACTGGATGCGGCAATCCGGGATGGTAGACCTCTTGCCGTCGCTGCACGCAGTCTATGTGGGAATGAGTGCTGGGAGCATGGTGATGGCACCTAACATCGGGGAATTCTTCGTTGGCTGGACTCCATCCAACGGTGGTGATGAAACGCTGGGACTGGTCGATTTTGCAATGTTTCCGCACCTGGGGATGCTGCCGTATAACACGATGGCTGCTGCAGAGAAATGGGCCGCCGGGATGCAGGGGCCAGCGTATGCAATTGATGATCAAACCGCCATCAAAGTGATCGATGGAGAGGTCGAAGTTGTATCCGAAGGGAATTGGAAACTGTTTTCGCCCTGATATTACTCCGCCGCTAAACATATCAAAAAACGTAGGCGAGATTCTTGTGATGAAAATGTGTTTTCACTTGATTGGGTCTTCGCTTCAACCAACGTCAACAGATGAAGTGCGGGTATTGTTTGATAACTTTGGGTCAAAGAATCTTGAAGGTATGGGGGAACAGTAGAAGTGTTCTAATTTAAGGTAAAAGCAAAATAGGACCTAAAACTGGTGAGCCCCCAATTTAAGCTTTAAAAAGTAGATAGATATGTCTAACGGAGTCAGGCAATACTGATTCCGTTATTTTTTTGTAGAATCACCAGCACCACTTTACTTTTCGGAATGGTTCTTTTTTGAGATTGTGTGAACTAAGAAACAAAAAACAAGAATCACTTAATACTACTGGAAATAAACATTGAGGCATCTTGATTCATAAAAATACGATTACCATGATAGAATGTCTTAATTTCGATTGATGTAAATCCAATTTCGGTTAATCTTTTTTTCAGTTCTTCATGTGAAAAACCGTTATGAACTTTCGGATGATTAATTTTTTCGTTTTTATCAAAATCAATAATTATTAGCTTGCCACCATTAGTTAAAATGTTGAACAATTCTTGTAAAATTTTTTTAGTATCCGGAATATGAAGAAGGACTAATGACAGTAAAACGGCGTCTGCCTTAAGTTCAGGAGTTTCTTGAGTAAAATCTGAATAAAGTACTTTTGCGTTGGTAATTCCTTGGTGAGAAATTTTAACTTTCGCAACCTCCAACATTTGTTTGGATGAATCTACCAACAAAATGGAATCTACCAAGTCTGATAATTCTAAACTAACTAGCCCCGTACCACTCCCATAGTCAATTAAAGAATTTGATTTATTATTTCGTAATTCTGGTCTTACTTCCTTAACTATAACCTTCGCTAATTCAATTCTTTCTTCTGTATCATATCTTTTTGCTAGTTGTTCAAAAACGTTATTTTCCATCTTCGACTCCCCTATCCAATAAACATTAACGCTGTATATTGGCCATTATAGCAAAAATCAAGTTGACAATATATTTCTGAAGATGATTAATAAGTAGCAGTATCTATTTTATGGATAAGACCTTTAAAGGGCTATTTTTTTCGTAAAGATGTTCAAATGGGTAGGGGCCAAGCAAAATCAATAATAATGTAAGAAGGTATTTGTAAATCGAGTCACGAATATAATTTATATTGTTTGTACTTAAAAGTGGCAACTTACTTACATCTATAGCTAAGGAGAGATAAAATGAAACAGGCTTTACTGATTATTGATGTGCAACAGGATTTGGTCGAAGGTAATAGTGAAGAACAAGGAGTATTTAAGAAAGAGAAACTGATTCAAAATATTAATATTGTAATTGAAAAAGCGATAAACGAGAGAGTGCAGATTGTTTTTATAAGAGATTTAGATGTTTCGAATGGGGAAGGGTCTGGATTTCAGATACATAAGGATATTAATGTGCCCTCCACTGCTGTCATATTTGATAAAGCTGCTACAAATCCATTTTATGGAACACCATTAAAAGAATATTTAAATGATCAAACAATAGAACATCTTGTTATTATGGGATGCAAGACGGAACATTGTATTGATACGGCTGTTAGAACAGCAACTGTTAATCACTTTGATGTAACATTGGTTGGAGATGGCCATTCTACTTTGGATTCAGAAATCTTATCTGCAGAGCAAATTATTCTTCATCATAATAAAACCCTTCATGGTCATTATAATGTCGACAATTTTTCAATAGTTAGAAATTCTAATGAAGAATTGTTTAAACCTGATCATAATCAATACCGGTAATAGTTAGGTAAACAAATAAAGAGAACTTTCATTCATTGGAGAAAGGAAGGGGATGGGAATCCATGTTAGTTAGAGAAGTAACAGAAAATGAATACTTAGAAGCAATCAAACTGTCAGAGTATGCGTTTCAATATAAGGTACCTGAAGCTGACAAACCAGCTAGAAAAGAATCCTTGAAAAACCACAAGATTTTAGGGATATGGGATGACAATAGGCTGGCGGCCAAACTGCATATGATTCCGCTAAAAGTTTTCATGAAGGATGCTGAATGGGAAATGGGGGGAATTGCAGGAGTCGCTACCTACCCGGAATATCGACGAAATGGTTATGTAAAAACACTCATGATTGATTCGTTAAAACACATGCAGAATAATGGGCAGATTGTATCATTATTACACCCATTTGAAATCTCTTTCTATCGGAAATATGGCTGGGAAATATTAAGTGAACAAAAAAAGGTAACGATTGAAAAAATCGACCTAAAGTTCCTCGAAATGCAGCCAGGATTAATCAGAAGATATACAAAAGAGACTCATAATGAAGAGATTGAAAAGATTTACGACCAATTTTGCACTCAATATACAGGAATGCTCAAACGCGACACAAATTGGTGGAAACAAAATGTTTATAGTGAAAATTCGCAGCTAGCTGTTTATTACAATTCCAATCAAGAGGCTAAGGGCTATATTCTCTACGAGGTAAAGGAAAGAAAAATGACGGTGGAGGAGCTCGTTGCTCTTGACCATGAAGGAAGAATCGGGCTTTGGAATTTCATCTGCCAGCATGACTCCATGGTGGAGACCGTGACAATTAACCTCCCCATTCATGATCCTTTACCATATTTAATGCCGCAGCCAAAGGTGAAAACAGAATTATATCCTTATTTTATGGCGAGGGTCGTAAATGCTGAGGAATGTTTGCGGAGATTTCCGTTTATTCAGGACAGTGAGTCCCTATTCCTGCATCTTGAAGATTTACATGCACCCTGGAATAATGGGAGCTATTTGCTCGGAAAGGGAGAAATCAAGGTATATAAAGAAAAAACAGGAGCCCAATGTGTCCACGCTCCGAAAAAGGGGATTCAATTAAACATTAATTCTCTCTCAGCGATTCTTTTCGGTTATACAAGACCAATGGAGCTTTATGAGATGGGATACTTGAAAGGTTCCAAGACAGAGATTGAACTTTTTGAAAGAATGGTTCCAGCGTTTAAATCAGCATTTTTGGATTTCTTTTGATATTTAGGTGCCTGCTGCGCAACTTGCAGTGGGAAATCTTGTTGAACGGGGAAGAATAGTTTAATAGAAAAAGCCTTAATCTCTTTAAAGGATTTAAGGCCTTCTTATGAAAATCATTTTCTAATTTGCATTTGTTAAGGGTCTAATTTTATCAAATAGTCGATAAATACCGAACCCTATAATTGCTCCCAGGGTATTCAGCATAAGGAACTTAATTAACGTTATATACTAAGCCTTGATATACTGTTTATAAGGACAGGTAAGTTGAAGAAGAAATGTTATATAAAGGGAAAAAAGAGGGAGAAAGAAGTATATATTAGTGTATATATTTATTCTGGGGAGAGGGTTTATGAAATACATTTCTGGCGGTTATTATATTGTTACTCCAATAAAGCGACCTGGATATATGGATAAAGACTTAATTCCAGATACCATATTATCAATTAGTGAATGTATTTGTGACTTTCATCCTGAAATTAATGTTTTATGGGGGCAATCGGATGAAGAAAAACATAAATACGTTCAAAAGTTAAATATATCTCAAAACATTTATGAAGAAATAGAACAATGGGTTGGAGAAAAGTTTGAGGCAGGAATTTTTGCATATCCGCAGGTATTTACAACGATAGAACTTGCAAAAGAATTCCTTTACAATTTTCTTTACCATTTAACTGATGCTAAAATCATCGGAATTGGATTACCAGAAACGTATGTCAAAGAATTTCTGGAAAATGAAGAATTTCAAAACGAACCAGAAGAAAAACAATACGGCATTGAAAAATTAATATTAGACAGAATCCGCATTGAAGAAAAAGATTCAAAAATGATAGGATACGAAGTCCTTGGATTTGAGTTCGGAGGATTTCACTCATATTTGTGTAATGGCTTAGAAAAAGACTATAAAAAACATTTCGGTTTCACTCTAAACGAAAATGGCTTCATTTCCAGTTTAGAAGAAGCCATTCGGTTTTGTGATTATGCTAATGATGAGAAAGTAGGTACAGAACCCGTTTTATGGTTACCTTGGGGAATATTTGATTACTTACACAAGAGTTAATGCGAAAACAATAAATGAAGCTGATACAGAATTATGTGAAACGCTAAAAATGGCACTTATAAGTAGCCATCGAGAACCAGTAGATAAAGCATTTACTGAAATTTATAAGAATGACAAAAATGCACCAGTAGGTCTTACTTGGGCTTCCTATGACACAGAAATCCTTAAAATAAAACAGTTGTATAGAATTGGTGGATTATATGAGATATCGTTGAAGGTGTACCCCTATTATCATGCTCATAACAGTTATGGGGAAGATGAGGTTGTGATAAAGACAAGAGGTAAACTGATTAGCTATAAACACTTGAAAACATATCCTTGAACTACAACTACCGTGTACAAGAGTTAATCAAAGGGGTTGCCTGTGGCAGCTTCTTTCTTTATTGAGCTAACGTAACAGGTTTGTTAAAGGTAAGCCCGAAATATAAAAAAATAGCGCACCCTTACGGTGCGCACGATGAATAGCCAACCCTCTGAAATTTTTTTCGGATTGTTGGCTATTTTGC
>NZ_JBIVOP010000041.1:0-10104 GCF_044754175.1 Neobacillus sp. NPDC093127 | reverse complement strand
ACATTCTAAATAACTTTTCCATACCCCTATTATACTACCAAATTAATCCACATGTCTATATATGTCTATATTTATTGAAACTGCTAAAAACCCTTGCCCATGAGGATATTGGTGTCTTAGACCCTCATTTTCCACACAGTACAGTTTGGACTTTGATTTTCTATGGAGTATTAATCGGTATTGCCCTAATGGGTTGGTTCGCACCCAGAAATAAGTCACTTCAGAAAATATAAAAATAGAGTTAAAACGGTGAATGTCCTAATTGGGTAGCTTATAAGGGCTATAAGCTACCGAAACCGGTGAATTTTTTTAAGTTGGGTAGCTTATAAGAGCTATAAGCGACCGAAGCCGAGGAATTTGTTCAAGTTGGGCAGCCTCTTTTACTTATTGAAGTAAAGAGCAGGTTAGTGGAACAAGGTATTCTAGATATTAAAGGAGAAATATATATACATTAGGGGATAATTAGGAGGAGGAAAAGTGGGATATATATCTGAAATACGAAAGTTAATTGGTAGTAGACCAATAATAAGTGTCGGGGCAACGATACTTGTGGTAAATGAGAGAAAGGAACTTCTTTTTCAACATCGATCAGATACATTAGATTGGGGTTTACCTGGTGGCTCAATGGAACTTGGTGAAACTCTAGAAGAAGTTGCTTCTCGTGAATTAAAAGAGGAAACTGGACTTGTAGCGGATCGGTTTGAGTTAGTAGGTGTTTTCTCTGGTCCACGTTATTATTTCCGTTATCCAAATGGGGATGAAACATATAGTATAATAAATCTATATCGTGCGATAGACATAAGTGGAAAGTTAGAAATGAATGATGGGGAGAGTTTAAATCTTGAGTATTTCAGCAAAGATAACCTTCCATATAACATTGAAAAAAGAGCAAAAGCACTAATAGAAAGTTTAGGAGATAAGGTGTGGAATTTACATAATTCATTTGTAGATAATTCTAAAACCAGTCCTAGAATCTAAGATCCAGCTGCCATTATGGTGGCATTTTCTTATTGTGCTAACGAAGCAGTTGAAGAAGGAGTGACTCTTTAGTTAAAGTGGGAATAAAGAAAGGTCTAAATCATAGGGGGAGGTTATGGACAATTTGTTAGCAATATATTCTATAATTTTAATTGGAATAATAGGTAGCGGTATATTTTTAATCATAAAGGGAGATTCAAAGAAATCATATTGTATCAAATAATGAAGAATATAGTAGAATACGCTAGTTGATAATAATCAAAACAGTTATTTGTGAGGAAATTATGAATTTATTCTTATAAAAATGTAAGTGAGGGTGAATAAATTGAATCAACTCCAGAGGCTTACCATATTGGAGCGTTTGTTGATTGTAATAGGAGTTGTTATGATCATTATCCGCTCATTCTTAGTCCCATCTGAAACTTCGTTTACGATATGGCTTACCAGATTGGGCTATCTTTTCTTTTTTTGTGGTGTCATTATGGGTGGGGTTGAAGAATATATGAAAAAACACAAAATTTCCGCTTACATTTTGTTTGGGATAGGCATCCTTATAATTTTTGATTATTTTTGGTGGAAAATTTTTTTAAATGGCTTGAAACTTCCTTAACGTGGTAATTCAGCATTTTCCCGACGCAACTCCTTTAGAGAACAAAAGCCTTCCCTTACTTCACTAACGGGCGCAAGAGTTAAATATCTGGCTGTCAATTGGGCAGCCTTTTCTTATTGAACTGCTTCATGTATACAGTTGAATAAGAAAAAGAGGTTTCGACGACTTATAAAGAAGGAATATTTAACCTTTTGTCGAATTTTTTGTTGAAGATAGAAATATGTCGAAAAGGATGTCGTCGTAATGGGTAAATTCTTGTTAATTTTTGGAATAGTGGTATTTTTGTGTTGCTCATATATTTTTGTTGTATCATTCTTTGCAACTCACACAGACCCAAATCTTTTTTATTTTTCTATATTAGGAATGCTAAATGCAAGTATAGCCATCGCTGTTTCTGAAATCTTAGATAACGTTAAAACAAGTAAATCGTAAGATATCCTATGAAGCTTCAATTTTTGATAATGAAAGGTCACTGCGGCGGTCTTTTTTTTATTAAGCTAACGGTTGCTTTCGTTGAACAATCGGGTCGCAGCGGCAGCCCCTTTTTCTTCTTCCACTTAAGGTTCAGGATAGTTTAATTAGCGATAAAATATTATCTATACCGACTAAAATCATTAAAACATTAAGGGGTAAGCTATGAATTCAGAGATGTTAAAACAATGGTATAAGAAACATAATATAGAACAAAGATCGATTAATGGATTTTGGACATATCTTGATAATTGGCGGAAAGAAGATGAAGATTTTGACTTTGATTATGGTGAGATGGATTCAAGGTTAATTGAATTAGATGTTCATAAAATCCAGTTTACGCACTTATTTGATTATGATGATTTTATAGATGTCATTCTTAGGATTTATTACAATGAAGAACATATAGGTTCATATAAATCTGTTTATACATTGGATGGAGAAGACGAAGATGATATTCTTAAATTTGAAGATAATAGGTTTATAAAAATTCTTGTTGAAACAACCAACAACTCAATTGAAATAGCTGAGAAGGCTTTAAAGGAAGGGATTCCTAACCAGGTAGTTGAAAAAATTACTGGGTTAAAGTCTTCCCTTATAGCAGATATCAAGTGTAAAATCTCATAAAAATCCTTATTCAAAAAGGGTGCTTTAGTGAAAAAAAAGACTGTCTTTTTGACTAATAATAGGGTCGGATTTTTTCACAAAAAGAAGCAATCCAATTCTATTTGAATCGGACTGCTAGTTTAGCATATTATTTGAGTTTTATGTTCAAACTTTTCAAGCCACCTTACTATTGACTTTCAATCACATTTCCTTCTGCCGGAATCGGATACTCTTTCAGCAACCGGGCAAAATGCAGTAAATTGTAAGCAGTTATTTTTGCGTGTTGCATCGTAAAATCGTTCTCTCTCCCGTTTGCCTCAATAAAGGATGGACCAGGGCCCGCTTCCCCCACCCAATAGGTATCCACATTTGGAGGAATCGTAAACCCAATATGCGACAATGCGTAAATTAGGTAGCTTGAGACGTTTTTCCCACCGTCTTCATTCCCGGTCACAACCACTCCGCCCACTTTGTTATAGTAAATGTACTGGCCTTTTTCGTTCGTAAGGCTGCTTCCACCATACAATCTTTCTACAACCAAAGTGGCCAGGCTGCTCTGTTCGCCAAGCCAAATCGGCGAGCCAAGCAAAAGGATATCCGCCTGCTTCACTTTTTCAAAAATCTCTGGCCATTGATCCTTATCATTCACTGCCTCATGGGTAATTCCAAAGCCGATATTATAATCAGCCATCCTGAGCACTTCCGTCTCCGCTCTGTTTTCATCAAAAATTTTTACAATCTCGTTAATCAGCGCACGGGTATTGGATTGCTGGGTGCTGTCTTTTAAACTGCAATTTAAAACTAGCGCTTTAATGCTCATTGTTACATCTCCTTAAATCATGGTAATAGTATTTCTTTACCCTGAGAATTTTTTATAAAACTAGAAATCCGGTTCGTTCGCGGTATAAAAGGCTGCTGCAACCGCATGTGTAACGGCGTGACAACAAACTATGAAAGTGCCAAGTTCACGTCCCCAATCGGTTACAAATCATACATTTAATCAACTTCTAAATAGATTACTAATACGAAATAAAACATACAATCCTGCAAAAAGGTTACTCGAACAAATTCGCAATAGTCTTAAATAATATCTCTTTTTGAACAAGTAAAGTGGCAGGTTAGCACAGGAAGAGGAGTTAATAAAACAATGTCGAATACATATTTATTGGTGAAATTTGAATCATTGGAGGCAACATTTTGAAAGAATATAAGATTGAAAATAATATTCCCACATTGGAAGAATACAAATATTTGTGTGAGTCTGTGGGATGGACCAATTATATGAATTTTGAAGTAGTGGAAACATCACTAAGGAATTCTATTCACTGCATCACAGTTAAGGATAATGAACAAATTGTGGGTATGGGACGAATTGTTGGAGATGGGGCTATTTATTTCTATATCCAGGATATAGTGGTTCATCCAGATTATCAGAAAAATGGTATTGGAAATGAAATAATGAATCTTTTGGTTGAATACTTATATACAAATGCCCCAGATAAGGCGTTTGTTGGTTTGTTTGCATCACAAGGCAAAGAATCGTTCTATGAGAGATATGATTTTAAAGACTACTCACCCAATATGACAGGGATGTTTACTGTAATTTCAAAGAAATAGACATAATAGATTTAAAATTAAGTTGGTTTGTTAAGTGGATTTAATTTTGCTAAATTAACATATACAAACGTTAATTTTATAAAAAAAATAAAAAGAAAAAGACTGAAAGAAATTGTATAAAAATGGCAGGCTGAATTTTATCAGTCCTGCCATTTTTTATTGAGCAGAACAGGGTAAAATGTGGATTTTCGGGGTGTTGCAACATTGATAATAACTCGCCTAAAAAAGATTTTATTGGGAAACTGCGAATTTCTATGAATCTCCCTTCAGGCTGGCCCCCATAATATCACCTTTTTCCATGGGGATTGTTTGTGATCTTCGAGAAGGGATCAATTTGAAAAAATGGCTCCCTTCATTATCATAGATTCCCGGATTCTGATGCGTTATTGGTTAAAATGTGGTCAAGTCGCTCCCGTCGGCTTCTTTAAAATGGCTTAACGACCATAAGCACCAATATGGCAATCATTAGTAGCTGTGCCGCCGTCTCGATTGGTACGATCTTTTTCATCAACAGTCCGAACTCGGCGGGTATTTCATTACCCTGGTCTTGACTTTCAGATACAATCTTTATGATCTTTTTCATACGCGGCTCGATCAATCCGTCGATCATAACGACCATGAGCAGCGATAAAAGGAAGGATACATTCAGCCACATTTGGGATAGCCCCATCCTGGTTATGATCATAAGCCAAACCCCGGTTATAATAAGTACGGCTCCGCCAATTTTAGGTATTATGGCAAGCTTGGTCGTTATACCAAAAGCAAAGCACAGCTGACCGACGGTTCTAGCGGATCTTCGAATGATGGGCATCACGAAAGCTGGACCAATTATGGCGATCGAAGCCAATATATGCAAAACGAGCAGTAATCCAAACAAACCGATTATCTCCCTTCTCCTCGGTGCACCAGAATATCGCTTTGATAGGCAAGACCGACCCTTTTTCTTTTAAACGAACCTCCGAGCTCTATATGGTCCAGCATACATTTCGCGACATCATCATAAGCAACATCCAGCTCTTGAAGTCGGCTGAACAAGTGACGGGCTATATCTGCCTCGGAATATTCTTTGATCATCTCCGGAATCGGAATGGGCAAGGTTTCCAATGTTATATGCAGATGAACCTGATCTGGATGATCTATCGAATCAATCATTGTTCCCGGACACATAATGGACCAATCGAGTTGAGTCTGCTGTAGCCGTTCGAAATTCCGGTTGTGATTTTTATACTCAGGCGGGAAGCCGGGTAAATTGTTGCCGATAAGATCGGTATATGGAATACCCAGCAGACCGGCTCCTCCCATTATCCATACCCGCCCAGAGAAACTAGGTTGGAATTCACATTGGGTTATAATGTTATCGACGATACGAACAAACTCTTCTCCCTGGCCCGCATGGCCGGCTGCAATAATAGCGGCGTCTTGATGCGCGAGCGCCTCACCGACGCTGACCGGGTCCATAATATCGTCCACGATCACCTCCACATGCTGTGCGGAATGCTCACCTAGTTGATCATAAAGCTTCTCAGAATTTCGCACAAATGCGGTCATTTCATGCCCCATTTTTATCCCTTGCGCCAACACTCTTTTTCCTGTATTCCCCGTCGCTCCAAAAACAATAATTTTCATTGTTCTTTCCTCCTCTTATATGGCTCCTAATATTTGGTTAACTCAAGCGTAGCATCGTTTTAATATTATGTTAAGTACCCACTTTAAAGTAAGGTACTTACTTAAAAGTAAGCATGACAGAATGGGATGACTTATTTGTTCACGCGGATTTCGGGAGGATAGGAAATTTCTAAAGACAGGTTGGCGACAATCCTACACTATCAGGAGTTTTATTAACTCAAGCCCGAAAATTAATTCATAACAGGAGTGCCGACTGTAGGTAAACAAAAGCTGCCCGGTTATCCCGTGGCAGCTTTTGTTTTGTTGATTGAATTAGTGTACAGGTTCATTGAACCAGCTTTAAGACGCTGATTCTTTATATTTTCGCTTATTATGATTTTCTCCCCATGCACACATGACTTCTGCTACAGGGATCAATGTTTTGCCGTATTCACTAAGGGAATATTCTACTTTTGGAGGGATGGTAGGGTAGATCGTTCTATCGACTATGCCTTCTCGTTCCAAATCTCGGAGATGTTGTGAAAGCATTTTTTGTGAAACATCAGGTATAAGCTTTTCCAGATCGTTGAATCGCTTTTTGGATTCAATCAAATGCCATAAAATCATTGGTTTCCATTTGCCACCTAAAACATGAATGAGTGTCTCAACTGGACATTCACGCTGATGAATCATTGATAAATCATCCCCTTACTTTTAAGTAAGGGCATTATCTAAAGTAAACACTTAACAAAATTTTACAAGAGATATACAAACAAGTCAATCAAATGAAACTAAAAAGGATAAAAAAGGATTGTAGAAGTGGCTTTCAGGAACATGCTTTCTTTTTATCCTCAATTTTGGCTAGATTAATCTTTACTCCCACTGAACCTATAATCAAATACCCTCGATGTGTGACAGAGCTATATTTAATCAAACGTTTGATTAACTGACAAAAATTTTGGCCGTTAATTAGAATTAAACCCTTACCAGTAGGCATTTCCGCGTATTTAATCAAACGTTTATTTAACTGACAAAATTTTTAGCTGCCAAAGGGGTTCATTCCTTTTACTGGAATTCCTCTTGCATTATCATTTCTTTCGGAGTCACACCGTTTCCTCATGTGTATATCAAATATAAAGAATTCAAACAATTTTACAAAGATTTTGAATTATATTTGTAAGCGTTTTCAACTAAAATTAAAAAATGAAAGAAGAGTTTCATAAACTTTTTAACTAAGGAGGAATGTTAATAATGAGAGTGATTACACAAGTATTTCGTCATTTTTTATTGTATTCTTTTATTCTATCTTTAGTAATAGGAGGATTCGCCAATCAGACTGTCCATGCTGCTAGTCTTTCTGTATCTGACAGCGGCGGCTGGTTTGAAACTGCATATGTAGAATGGTCACCTATTGGTAATGCGGAAGGGTATAAGGTGTATGTTAAACCTGCAGGCGGACCAGATTCTCAATATGAACAAATTGACGATGAATTAATTCGAAAATACGCTGCATATTGGAGAGCTGATGCTTTGGGCCTTGCAGCTGGAGATTATGTCATGAAAGTTGAAGCGTTACTGGCAGATGGTTCAACAGTAAGCACTGTTTCAAATACACTTTCAGTAGCGGCACATGACAGATCCGGATTTGCTTTTGCAGCAAACTCTCAATATGGCACAGGTTCTGGTGCTTATCATGATGGTGGAACACTTAAGGATGGTGCTCAAGTTATTTATGTAACATCTAAGAATGCCAAAACCGTAACGCTTGATGTGATCATCAATAGTAAGGGCGCTAAACAAACGGCGGTTGGTATCGGTGAAATTTTGAACTTAAGACAAAAAGGCTACGATACGACACCACTTGCCATCAGATTTATTGGAAAAGTTACAGCTGCTGACATGAGTGGACAGCTTAACAGCAGCGGATATCTTCAAGTAAAAGGTAAATCAAATTTTTCGGAAATGAATATGACATTAGAAGGTATCGGAGAAGATGCCTATGCCTATGGATGGGGTTTCCTGCTTCGATATGTCGGTAATGTAGAAGTAAGAAATCTAGGTGTAGCGTTATTCCCTGACGATGGCATTTCCCTGGATACAGGCAATGTGAATGTTTGGATCCATCATAATGATATTTTCTATGGAACTGCAGGAGGAGATGCTGACCAGGCAAAAGGCGATGGTTCCACTGACCTTAAAAATGGATCAACGTATATTACACTATCTTACAATCACTACTGGGATGCCGGAAAATCTGCTCTAGTCGGTTTGAGTGACTCGGCAGAATTCTTTGTAACCTTCCACCATAACTGGTTTGATCATTCAGACTCCCGTCACCCGCGTATAAGAAAAGCATCTGTTCATGTATACAATAACTTCTTTGATGGAATCTCAAAATATGGTGTGGGTACTACAACAGGAAGCTCAGCCTTTGTAGAATCTAACTATTTTAGACATGCTAAATATCCAATGATGAGTTCCTTACAAGGCACTGATGCTTTAGGAAATGGTACATTCTCTGGTGAGGATGGAGGTATGATTAAAGCATACAATAATAGGATTGTTGATGCAGCAAGTCTTATTTATGCGAATTCCGATACCGGAACAGCTCCGGCTCATGCAACATCATTTGATGCCTACTTAGCTTCGGCAAGAAATGAAACGGTTCCAAGTTCATACAAAACATTAGTAGGTGGAACAACTTATAATAACTTTGATACAAGGATCGATTTGGGAATAGACCCATCAGACATTGATGACGTAAGCCTTGTTGAACAAATTGTAACGGCAGAAGCTGGACGCTTAAATAATGGAGACTTTACATGGGAATTTGATGATTCCGTTGATGACACATCGAGTAGCATTAATGCAGCACTAATGACTAAAATAAGAAATTACACCACTAACCTTGTTTCTGTAGGAGGCAGTTCAACAGAAACTCCAACTGATCCAACTGATCCAACTGATCCAACTGATCCAACTGATCCAACTGATCCAACTGATCCAACAGACCCATCAACTGAAGGATATGTCCACAACTTTACCACGGATGGAAATGCAAGCGACTTTTTCACGATTGCAGGGAGCCTCTCAAAAAGTAAGGGAACCGTAGTGTATAATGGTTTAACCCTAACTCAAGCTTTGAAAATTGAAAGCTCAACCAGCATTAAGTTTACCACTACGAAAGATTCAACATTAACTTTGGTGTTTAATACAGCAGATGGAGTAAGAATCAAGATAAATGGAAAAAGTTATCCAATGAAAGATGGCATTGTGACTGTATCACTTGAGCCTGGCACACATACGATTACAAAAGATGATGTGACAAATCTGTTTTACATGGCACTAGAATTTGCAGGTGGTAATCAACCGCCAGATGTCACACCTCCTGAAACAACGCATGACATTGTGGGAGAAGCACAAAACCATTGGTATAGCGGTCCTGTTACGGTGAACTTAAAAGCATCAGACAGTGAATCAAAGGTTGCTGCAACGTACTACTCAATCAATAACGGCGATGTTCAAACTGGAACTTCGATTGACATTCGTGAAGAAGGTCAGCACGTCATCCATTACTGGAGTAAAGATGAATTTGGCAATGTTGAAGAAAAAAAGGAAGTTGGAATTAACATTGACCTAACAGCACCGGTCATTAACTTCTCTGGTGGGGATGGTACAGTGTATGGTATTGATGAGATTGTTACGATTTCTTGTAACGGAGAAGATGTGTTATCAGGTATTGATACAAGTACTTGTAAAGAAATTTCAGCACCGGCATATCAGCTTGGAATCGGTAATCACACGTTCAAAGCAGAGGGCGTTGATGTTGCTGGAAATAAAACGACAGTATCTATTACAATAACTGTCACAGTAAACTTTGAGAGCCTAGCTGGATTAACAGAGTCTTTCTTACATGATAATGGCAATAAAGAAAAAGCTGTCTCATATCTTTCTAAACTAGCTGCTGCAAAAGCAGCGGAAGAAAGAGGAAATACAAAAGTGAGAGATAGTCAGCTTCTTGCATTTATGAACCATGTAAAGGCTCAGACAAATAAACAAATTACAGATGAACAGGCTGGATATTTAATCAGCTTTGCAGGGGAATTAATGAAATGAATTTCGGGGTCAGCGTATAATGGCAATTAGGTCAAGAGTAAATATTTTATAAAAAAGACCGAACTTAAGTAGAACTTCCTATATCCATTTTTTTGAAGTTC
>NZ_JBIVOP010000040.1:0-12837 GCF_044754175.1 Neobacillus sp. NPDC093127 | reverse complement strand
TGGTTGGCATAAAGATGGCACCTCCTTTGATTGATACGTCTATCGTACCGGAGGTGCCGACTCGTTTATATGCGTTATTTGATTACGGGCTTACTCTTGATAAACCGTTTAATGGTATCCATAAGTAAATAAAGGAGGGGTATCCCTTCGATAAAATAGGAATAGGTTGCCCATGCTTCTGTATAAAAACTGGTAAGAGCGGCTGTACCACCTGACATTTGCAGTGATAACGCGACCATAACGGCTGCCAGCGAAAAAGTCAGCGGGCGGTGATCTTTCAATCGGAAAAGTTGAGCAAGTATGTGAACAGAAAGGTAAAATAAGAGAGAAATTTTTAAATATACGGTTGTCGACCAAATCGAAATTAAAAAAGGATCCAAGTTTTCAATGAAATCAGCGATGCGAATATAGCGAACCATTTCTAACATCGGATAGGTAATGTGGCTTGTTAAATTTGGTCCAAAAAGTAATAGCAAAAAGACGAAGTTAACAGCGATAAATAGTATTCCCAGCACAATTGCCCATGACGTTGTTTTAAGGGTTTTATTTTTTTCCGTCAAATAGGGGAAAATAAACACCAATACGATAACTTCGCCAAAAAAGGGGAGGGTCGTATAGGTTCCTGCAAATATTCCATATCCGCTATGGTTCGTAATAAAGGCCATCCAGCGGTCCCATTTCAATTCCTTCCCAATGAAAATGGTATTGGATACATCAGCAATGAGGATGAGAAAAAATAAGCCTTGTGCTGTGCGAAACAGCGTCTGAATGCCTGATCTTGCCGTTATCGCAACCACGATCCCAAGCATGCCGCCGACTGCCCAGTTGGGTGTTTCTCCAAGATAGGTTTGCACGATAAAATCTTCATATTCTCTTAGAACAAATGCACTTGTATGAAGGAAGGAGAGGAAATAAATTACCATAAAGGGTATATGAATCCAATGGGGGAATATTTCCTTCCCGTAGTGAACGAAAAATTCATTAGGTCTTCGATTTGCAAGCTTGATCGTAAAATAGGCATAAATCCCTGCTGCCAATCCGCTGATACAAAGTACTAGTATCGTATCGTATTGGGAAATGTGGATTAAGTGGCTCGCAGAAAACCCAACTAAGGTGGAATAAAAATAAAGAGTTAAGAAAAGTAACAGTTGATTTTGTGAAATCTGCGCAGTTTTCAAGTTAATCCACCTTACCGATAATTTTCTGTTGGATTGGGCTAAATAGGAATTGAATCAAATTATTGGGACTTGGCATGTGTTTGAAAACAACGGTCGCAATACAGTATGAAAAGGCCATCCCCATAATGCAAAAGACAATCCAGAACGTTCTCTTTTTGCGACTTTTCTTCTTTAGATATGCCCACTCGTAAACAAAAGTAAATATAAAGAAGAGAATAATAATCATGATCATGAATTTATTTCCTTTATCCAAATGGGATTATTTTCACTGCCAGGCCGTTTGATAAGTAAATCTACATGAATATTTAACTTCACTTTATCATGATAAACCGTTGGCCAATCTTCTTTAACAGCCTTCCATATTTTAGGCTTATACCAGGATAAGTATGCGCCGAATTGGAAAACATCTGCTTTCATTTCTTTAGAGGCTTTAAAGGCTTCGCCGATTCTGTCCTTAATTTCCTTTTCGGCAATTTTTTCGAGTTGAAAAATGTTTTTCGCGTTTGTTAAATCGATGTTAGAATAAGACTCGGATATATCATCCTCTGCGGTGACATAAACATCAAATGTGAACGGCTCTTTTTTGGATGGGCGGATCTTCGTCTTTGACCTTAAGATTAATAAACTGATTAGTTTTTTATCTGTTGGCGATATGATGGAAACCGATGCGTTTTTTATCGAATTTCGCAGCCATAAAGCGCCGCGCCCTTCCTTTTGGCCAATCTTACCGACCATTTTATAATTATGAAACAAAGCCATTCCATCTGTGCCTACCCACATAGCCACTTTTCCTTGTTCGCTGACCATTTTTTCTTTCCCTTTTGTTAAGTAGCCAACAATCATATCGCCATTTTCTGTCTCGAGAAAGTCCTTTGGTGTCGTATATAAAGTGACCTTTTCTTGGGTAAATTCCCGGACAATTTCACTCGGGAACCGTTCGAATGCTGGTACGAGATTTTCAATATCTTTTGCTTTTCCCGGTGCAACCAATACGGCGTTATTAATGTTTAACTTCGGATCGCGCGCGATAAATTCTAAGATATGACTTATTCCTTGCTTTGCCATTTCTTCACTAATGACAATGATTCTTGTATGCCCCCAACTAATTCTTCGCGGTAAATCTATTTGCATTTTTTGATAGGCTTCCGTAATTGTTTTTCCTTTTCTTGATACTTGTGCATATGGATTTCCTGGTGATGCAGAACCGCCTACCGTGCCTGGAACCAGTCGATTTGGCAGCGGAAACGCTAGCGTTAATTCCATTTGACCATTAGCGGCTTTGTCCACATACATGGCTGTAACAAAAGCACAATCATTGATCTCAACCCTCGACCAGCAGCCAGTTAATAATAAGGTACTCATCACCATCGACCACATTAGCGCTCTCATTAATCCTCATCATCCTCAGGTAGTGATTTCTTGATTGTTAATCGATTGGAATTAGAGCTCCCGACAAACGAAGGCCGGCGTTTCATTAACCACCAAGGTGCACGAATAAATACATCCTTTAAATCTGTCGGACGCAATGGCGCTGTTGGAGACAGATAGGGTATGCCAAAAGAATGCAGGTTTACAACATGTATATAAATAAGAATGCAGCCAATCATCAAACCAAATATCCCGAATGACCCAGCTAATATCATGATAGGGAAGCGGAGCAATCGGATGGTAAATGCAAAATCATAAGCTGGAATAATGAATGATGCAATTCCTGTAATCGAAACGATGATTACCATTGGAGCCGATACAATTCCTGCCTGTACAGCTGCCTGTCCAATCACCAACGCACCAAGGATGCCAATTGCCTGCCCAACTACTTTTGGTGTACGGATTCCTGCTTCACGTAATCCCTCAAATGCTATTTCCATAATAAATGCTTCTACTAAACCGGGAAAGGGGACGTTGTCTCGTGATGCTGCCACATTAATTAATAAAGTGGTAGGAATCATTTCTGGGTGAAAGGTGGTTATCGCAATATAAAACGACGGGAATAGCAGCGAAAGGACTAAATAGGCGTAGCGAAGCAACCGAATAAAGCTAGTAAGGAAAAAGCGTTGATAATAATCTTCAGCCGATTGTAGAAACATATACATTGTCACGGGTACTAGAAGGGGAATCGGTGTCCCGTCCACAAAAATTACGACTCTTCCCTCTAACAAGGCGGCAGCGGCAACATCGGGGCGCTCCGTCTTTTGCGATTGGGGAAAGGGTGATAATGGGAAATGATCGAAACACTCCTCTAAATAGCTGCTCCCTAAGACGCCGTCAATCTCAATCTGGTTAATCAGTTGTTTGATATCAGTGATTAAACCTTCCTTACATAGTCCTTCGATATAGCCAATTATCACCTTAGTCTTTGTATATTTTCCAATGACTAGCTGTTCCATTTTTAAGTCAGCAGATTTAATTTTTCGGCGAATCATCGTGATATTTGTATGGATATCCTCCACAAACGCTTCTCTTGGACCTCTGATAACGTTTTCATTTTCCGTTTCGCTAACTGCTCTCTTTTCAAAGCTAGTAAGCGGAATCACGAGCATGCGGCTGTCACCTTCGAAAAAGATAATTATTTTTCCATCAAGGACAAAATCGGCTGCCTCTTGAATATCGGTAACGATGCTAGTGCACATCGTACTTATCGATTGCAGATCTAGAATCTTATGTAATAAATCCTTTTGAGATGAAGCGAAATTCGGTGATACAATATATGTTAATACCTGCTCGTCGAATAACTGTTGGTCAACCATACACTGTAAAAAGACGATTCCGCAGCGGGTTTGATTGGCTGTTAATTCGTGAAAGGTGATATCAATACTGTTCTGAAAGGTGGTTTTAAACCACTTCAAGCGAACGTCATAATCCTTGCCCAAACACAGCTGCTCATGGGCGCTGTTTTGGACGGCTTTACGTTTATTTTTCGAGAAAATTGGCATTAAATTCACCCCGCGACGAACTTTTTGTTAGAATGCCCTTTTTCTCTTTAAAATACTTTTTTGGGAAAAATATTATTCGATGTATACTAAAAATAAATAGAGGTAGGGGGACTAGTATGTATTCTGAGCTGAAAAAAAGAAAAACTCCCCCTAAGTGGAGAGTTCATGAGGACAAAAATGGGACAGAAAAGGCCCTTGTTATTTTTGTGCTAAAAAACCGACGATGGCAATGATGATAATCACGGCCCAAATCAGCACTTTCACGGGAGATTGGGCGGCAGCACTTTTCCTTTTGCTGCTGGCCCAGTTTGTCGTGCCTTTAATTGATTCAGTAAAGTCCTTTTTATTAAAATAAGGAACTGCCCCAAGTAAAAAGCCGCCAAGTAAGCCAAATAGATGGGCGGTAATATTTATATTTGGCTGCAGGAAGGTCATAATCAAACTGATGACACAAAGAGTTAGGATAATTTGTGAGTTTTGCTTCGATAGCCATTGTTTTCGAAACATAATAATCGCAATATAATAGCCAAATAGTCCAAATATTGCCCCGCTAGAACCGACGTGAATATAGGTCAGCGGTTCGAGCAACAGTGTAGCAACATTGGCGATAAAGCCGGATAGAAGGTAAACGAATAAAAACCTGCCGCGGCCAAGGATGCGCTCAAGTGCCGGACCGAATAGAACGAGCGAGAAACTATTAAACAGCATGTGAGTAAAGCCGCTATGCATAAAGGTTGGTGTTAACAGCCGCCAATATTCCCCCTCCATGATATAAAGGTTTACCCCTGATAGTGTTTCGAAGAACCAATAGTTTGGGAAGAAGGGTAAAATAGTTAGTAAGTATAAGACTAAATGAATGGCGATTATAATAGAAACAACAGGATAAAAGCGAGTAAACTCGCGAAAGCTTTCGGTTCTGGTAAACATAATAAACCTCCTCTTACTAACCATAATAGCCTTAATTGCCGTCTTGTACACTATTATGCTGTTAGGAAAATAAATAGAAGGAAGATGAACGATGATAAAAGGTATCGGAATTGATATCATTGAACTTTCAAGGATTCAAGGAATCATAAGCACACAAATGAAATTTGTTGACCGCATCTTAACTCCAAGGGAAAAGGGTAGGTTTGAAGGGCTATCTGCCCGCAGACAGGTTGAGTTTTTAGCAGGGAGATTTGCCGCAAAGGAGGCTTTTTCCAAAGCGGCCGGTACCGGGATTGGGAAAGACCTGTCCTTTTTAGATATTGAAATTGAAACAGACAGTTCCGGGAAGCCGTTTTTTGCAAAGCCTGACGTTCAAGCCCATTTGTCCATCTCCCACAGCAGAGACTATGCAGTCGCCCAGGTTATTATTGAGGAGTAAAAATAAATATAAATAGGGCAGAAAGCTTTTTCGCATATTCCCCTAGGTTGTCTCATATATTCATAGGGAAATAGGAGAGACAAGGTCAGCTTTGGTCCTTCCCTGCCTTTCTCTTCTTTTAATCATATGAAATGAGACAAGAAGGGGTTGAAGGAATGAGGAAAAAGATTTTGCTGCTCATTACAGGGCTGATGGTCGTATTTATACTAGCTGCCTGTGGCTCTAAATCACAAGGTGATGTGGTGAAGGAGTTAAAGAGTAAACAGGAGGACTTAACAAGCTACAAGGTGAATGCAAAAATGACATTGAAAATGGGTACTGATTCACAGAGTTATAACGTAGAAATTTGGCATAAAGATCCTACCTTCTATCGCGTCAATTTGAAAAATGCCGAAAAAGATCAAAGTCAAATGATTTTACGAAATACTCAAGGCGTATTTGTCCTAACTCCGGCACTGAATAAGAGCTTCCGTTTCCAAAGCGATTGGCCGCAAAACAGTAGTCAGGCCTATCTGTATGAATCATTGATAAAAGATATTGTGATGGATAAAGATGCTAAATTCTCGACGACTAAAGATTATTATATATTTGAAACAAAAACCCGTTATCAAAATAATAGTATGCTGCCATTCCAAGAAATTAAATTAAATAAAAATGATTTATCACCTGCTGTCGTAAAAGTAATGGATCCCGACCGGAATGCTCTTGTGACGGTTGAATTCTCCAAGGTTGAGTTTAAGGCGAGCTTTAAAAAGGACGATTTCGATATGAAGAAGAACATGACACGTGCGCAGGTTGGGCTGCCTGCCATGGCGGAAGGCAAAGATACTGCTTTTACTGTAAAGTATCCAACCTTTGAGCTTAAAGGGACAAAATTAATTGGCGAAAAGGAAGTAAAGATAGAAGATGGGAAGCGGGTTATTCTCACCTATGATGGTAAAAAGTCGTTTACACTTATCCAGGAAAAAGTAACGGCGAAAACGGTATTAGCCACTCCGACCTATGTAGAAGGGGATATTGTTGACTTAGGAGTTACGATTGGGGCCGTTTCTGACCACTCAATTTCGTGGTCCGATGGCGGGGTTGATTACATGATTGCATCGACTAACCTAACCAAGGAAGAACTAATTGAGGTCGCAGAATCTGTTCAAGGCGATTCGGTAAAATAATATAACTTCATCCAGCAGGCTCTTTTAAGGGTCTGTTTTTTTGTGTTAAGATGCTAGTTTTTACCTTTACCAACAAAAAGAAGTTTTTTTCATAATATGATAAAATGAAGAATGTTTTAATTTTAGACAGTAGGAAGTGGAAGTATGGAAGAGTTAGGATATTTCTATCGGGATACTTGGGCAGAGGTCGATTTGGATTGTATCGCTGAAAATGTCATCTCCGTAAGAAAACACCTGCCTAAACATGTAAATATTATCGCAGTGGTTAAAGCGAATGCTTATGGGCACGGGGATGCCCAAGTGGCAAAAACAGCACTAGAAGCAGGGGCCAATTATTTGGCGGTTGCTTTTATGGATGAGGCCATTGCACTAAGGAATAAAGGAATCAATGCGCCCATTCTTGTTTTAGGGGCTACCCGTCCTGAAGATGTGAATGTGGCAGCTAAATTTGCGATAACCCTTACTGTTTTTCAGAAAGAATGGCTGGAAGAGGCATTAAATCATATAAAAATGGATGAAAGAGTTTCTTTGCATATCAAAGTAGATACAGGGATGGGTCGAATAGGAGTTCGGACTCCCATGGAGTTAAAAGCTATTGAGCAAATCATTGGTAAGGATGAGCGGTTCCATCTAGAAGGAGTGTACACTCATTTTGCCACGGCTGATGAATTGGATATCACCTATTTTCAGCAGCAATTATCGCTATTTGAAAAGATGATAAGTGTATTAGCCGAGCGTCCTAGGCTTGTTCATTCCAGCAACAGTGCAGCAGCTATTCGTTTTCCTAAGGCCTATTTTAATGCGGTTCGAATTGGAATTGCGATGTATGGGTTGACACCATCAATTGAAATGGAAACAGAAATCCCCTTTCCATTAAAAGAAGCCTTTTCATTACGATCTCGGCTTGTACATGTGAAGAAGCTTGAAAAGGGAGAAAAGGTCAGCTACGGTGCAACTTATGAAAGCGAAGGGGAAGAGTGGATTGGTACGATTCCGATTGGCTACGCAGACGGATGGATCCGCAAGCTTAGAGGCCAAGAAGTGCTTGTGGACGGCATGCGTTCGCCCATTGTCGGCAGAATCTGCATGGATCAATGTATGATTCGTCTCCCTTATTATGTTCCGGTTGGAACGACAGTAACATTAATTGGCGCTCAAAAGGGTCAATTTCTATCGGTTAATGAAATTGCCGCTAAACTAGACACCATCAATTATGAAGTGCCCTGTATCATTGCAAACCGCATCCCACGCCTTTACAAACAGGGCGGGCAAATTGTCGATTTAAAAAATGCGCTCCTCCACAATTAATGGTCGTAAATAAGAAATGTCCAACATATTTATGATATTGCGGTAATTTGTGCATAAAAGCACCTTTTATTGGCTTATAATACAGTAGATTATATTTAGTCTATGCAGTGGGCGTGTTTAGTGTTATTATAAAATATGGTACAGCTAAAACTCGTCGAATGGCGTATCTTAGGGTCGCTTCATGAGGCGTTGTATTTACGCGTTTAGGACGTAGTCTTGTTAGATAAAAATTGGTGTGTAGTGATGGTGGAGGTGTATGTTTGTGGCTGAATCAGGCGCAACGACGGAAATCTTAGTGAAGTTACCGCAACATCTTTTAACTGAGTTAGATGGTTTTGTAAAGCAAGAAAATGTAAACCGCAGTGAGTTTATCTACCAAGCAACAAAAATGTATTTACGCGAACGAAAAAAGAGACAAATTCGCGAATCGATGAGACGTGGTTACATGGAAATGGCTAAGATCAATCTTAGAATTGCATCAGAAGCATTCCAAGCAGAATATGAGGCAGAACACACAGTTGAACGTCTTGTAAGCGGAGGATAAACCTTTGATTGTCAAGCGTGGTGACGTTTATTTTGCGGACCTTTCCCCAGTTGTTGGTTCTGAACAAGGCGGCGTCCGACCTGTACTTGTCATCCAAAACGACATCGGGAATCGGTTTAGTCCCACAGTGATTGTTGCAGCGATTACAGCTCAAATTCAAAAAGCGAAGCTTCCTACTCATGTAGAAATTGATGCAAAGCGCTACGGATTTGAGCGAGATTCGGTCATTCTGTTAGAGCAAATTCGTACAATTGATAAGCAGCGGTTAACCGATAAAATCACCCATCTCGATGACGAAATGATGGAAAAAGTGGATGAAGCCTTGCAGGTAAGCCTAGGACTCATCGAATTTTAGTTAAACACACGCTCTTTTTTGGAAGAGCGTGTTTTCGTACATATCCTGACCTCATACTCTAATTCTGCCTGTGGCAAGCTAAAATGCTTGCCTTTTTCTTTTGCGTGAAAATGGGCGGAGCCCCCAATAATGAAACGCCCCTAGTGTTCTGTTACAATAAGGTAAAAAGAATGGAGGACTGTTTTGTGAATGATACAGTTGCAAAGGATGAACAGCTTTTAAGTAAAATAGCCGCCGAGCAGGCAATCTCTTATAAACAAGTGAAAAGTGTTATTTCATTATTAGATGAAGGGAATACGGTTCCCTTTATAGCGCGTTACCGGAAGGAAATGACGGGTGCCCTGGATGAAGTGCAAATACGAAACATACTGGAACGGTGGCAATACATACAAAACCTTGAGCAAAGGAAAGAAGAAGTTCTTCGGATTATTTCGGAACAGGGGAAATTAACAGATGAACTTAGCCGAGCTGTCACAAAGGCAGAAAAACTTCAAGAGGTGGAGGATTTATATCGGCCTTATAAACAAAAAAGACGGACAAAGGCGACCGTTGCTAAGGAAAAAGGCCTCGAACCTTTTGCTGAATGGCTGATGACTTTTTCGAAGGAAAGTGTCACTGAAAAAGCAAAGGGATTTTTAACCGAAGAAGTTGTTACCGTTGACGATGCGATTGCTGGTGCCAAAGACATCATCGCTGAATGGATTTCGGATGATGCAGAGAGCCGCAAATGGATTCGGAAAGAGACGTTTAAATCTGGTGCTGTCATATCGGTGGTGAAAGATGCAGAAAAAGACGAGAAAAAAGTATATGAAATGTACTATGAGTACGAAGAACCGGTTAACAAAATCGTTCCTCATCGTATTCTTGCCTTAAATCGCGGTGAAAAGGAAGATATTCTAAGAGTAGCGATAAAAATGAACGCAGAAATAATTATGACCTATCTATCGAGAAAATGGATCCGGATTCAGCACTCTTCTTCAGCGCCAATTGTGTTGGAGGCAATTGAAGATAGTTACAAACGATTAATCCAGCCATCGATTGAACGTGAGATTCGCAGTGAATTAACCGAAAAAGGTGAAGAGCAAGCCATTCATATATTCTCCGAAAACCTAAAGAATTTACTGTTGCAGCCGCCATTAAAAGGAAAAGTGGTCATCGGCGTCGACCCTGCCTACCGAACAGGCTGTAAATTGGCTGTCGTTGACGAAACGGGTAAGGTGTTGAAAATAGAGGTCATCTATCCCCATCCGCCGGTTTCGAAAACAAAAGAAGCACGCGAAAAGTTTATTAAAATCTTGCGCGAGTATAAGGTAGAAATGGCCGCGATTGGCAACGGCACTGCATCTAGGGAAACCGAACAGTTTGTGGCTGATATTTTAAAAGAAATGCAGGAAGAAATCTTTTATTTAATTGTCAATGAAGCTGGTGCCAGCGTTTACTCCGCCTCTGATATTGCCAGAGAAGAATTTCCGAATTTCCAGGTTGAAGAAAGAAGTGCTGTTTCAATTGCAAGGCGCTTACAGGACCCATTAGCGGAATTGGTGAAAATAGATCCGAAGTCAGTTGGAGTCGGTCAATATCAGCACGATGTCTCTCAAAAGCGACTTTCTGGCTCCTTACATTTTGTCGTAGAAACAGCGGTTAACCGTGTCGGTGTGAACGTGAATACTGCCTCTTCCTCGCTTTTACAATATGTTGCCGGGCTGAACAAAACGGCTGCCAATAATATTGTTAAAAAACGAGAAGAGGAAGGGAAATTCACGAGCAGGGTTCAACTAAAGAAAGTGCCTCGACTTGGTGCGAAAACGTATGAACAGGCCATTGGTTTCTTGCGAGTATTAGATGGAAAGCAGCCGCTTGACCGGACAGGAATCCATCCTGAGAATTACGATGAGGTGAAGAAGCTATTAGCCAGCCTCGGTTTTACAACAGATGACTTGGGTTCAGAAGAGTTGAAACGGGCACTAAGCGGCCTTGATTTAAAATCTGTCTCCGAAGAACTCGCCATTGGTGAATTAACCTTAAAGGATATTATTGATGCCTTAGTAAGACCGGAACGAGATCCGCGTGATGATTTACCTAGACCGCTTTTGAAGAAGGACGTCTTGAAATTAGAAGATCTGAGTGCGGGAATGGAGCTGCAAGGGACCGTTCGAAATGTCGTTGACTTTGGAGCGTTTGTTGATATTGGTGTGAAGCAGGACGGACTAGTTCATATCTCTAAGCTCAGCAATCGATTTGTGAAACATCCACTGGATATTGTCTCTGTTGGGGATGTAGTAACAGTTTGGGTTGACTCGGTTGATATGAAAAAAGGACGCGTGGCATTAACGATGCTATCTCCATCGAATTAAAAAGAATCACTGCTTCTAGGCTTCTAGGAGCAGTGTTTTTTTCTGTAAAAAAACCAGCACTGGTTTAACAGTTTAATCTGGTAGCGGTCCTTCTCATAGAAAGCTCTTTTCATTTGGTTTTGCAACCAAGTTGGCATAGAAAAACCTCCCGAAAAGTTCATCTTAAATAAAGTATATATAATGATATGCTATAATAGGTTGTCACGTTCGCTTGGAAAGTGAGGGAAGTATAAAATGGAACAGGCAGAACTTCAATTACTGGTCGAAAAAATATCGATTGAGTCATTTGGTAAACAATTTAACCATCAGGCATCATTCAATCCGAGATTAAGATCAACAGGCGGAAGATACCTACTAGGCTCACACAATATAGAAATTAATAAAAAATATTTAGATGAACTGGGCGAAAAGGAATTAATCGGCATCATCAAACACGAGCTATGCCATTACCATCTTCATCTTGAAGGGAAAGGTTATCAGCATAAGGATCAGGATTTTAAAAAGTTATTAAAAAAAACAGGGGCCCCTCGATTTTGCACGCAGCTTCCTGGCCGAGAGGTAAAGCGTGCAGTAAAGAAAATCCTTATATTTCAATGTACAAAATGCCAACTTATATATAGAAGGAAAAGAAGTATTGATACGAACAGATACGTTTGCGGGAAATGCAAAGGTAAATTAAAAAAACTGAAAGAGGTATCCTTGGAATAACGTAAGATATTTCCAGATGTTTTTCTCTAAAATCCGTCTTGACTTTCTATTACTTCGTCATTATAATTGTAAGAGTCGATAGGGCGAATGTCTTATAGAAGCATAAAAATTATTCGTTATTCCGCAGTAGCTCAGTGGTAGAGCTATCGGCTGTTAACCGATCGGTCGTAGGTTCGAGTCCTACCTGCGGAGCCATTTATGGGGAAGTACTCAAGAGGCTGAAGAGGCGCCCCTGCTAAGGGTGTAGGTCGGGTAACCGGCGCGAGGGTTCAAATCCCTCCTTCTCCGCCATAAAAATTTACGGCCCCTTGGTCAAGCGGTTAAGACACCGCCCTTTCACGGCGGTAACACGGGTTCGAATCCCGTAGGGGTCATCAGGAGCGGGGAATGACATTGAATTCATTTCCTGTTTCTTAAACTTTATCAACATTGGGCTATAGCCAAGCGGTAAGGCATCGCACTTTGACTGCGACATGCGTTGGTTCAAATCCAGCTAGCCCAGCCATTTCTTTTTTTTATTATAAATATTTTATTATGCGGGTGTGGCGGAATTGGCAGACGCACCAGACTTAGGATCTGGCGCCGCAAGGCGTGGGGGTTCGACTCCCTTCACCCGCACCAAAAATTTCCACTTGTATTTATATAGTCATCGTGTTATGATTGTTTTTGTCGCTAATTATCCTGCGGTCGTGGCGGAATGGCAGACGCGCTAGGTTGAGGGCCTAGTGGGGGCAACCCCGTGGAGGTTCAAGTCCTCTCGGCCGCACCAAAAAAAGTCTTGACATCAGAAATTGAAGATGCTATAATTTAAAAGTTGCTTTAAAAATATGCGCCCGTAGCTCAATTGGATAGAGCGTCTGACTACGGATCAGAAGGTTGTGGATTCGACTTCTTCCGGGCGCGCCATATAAACGGGAAGTAG
>NZ_JBIVOP010000039.1:0-15715 GCF_044754175.1 Neobacillus sp. NPDC093127 | reverse complement strand
AGCTCATAAATGTTACGTTGGCTTAGTTTTATAAAAAAACTAAAAAATATTGTTTGTTGACGTTTTTGTTTGTTTAGTTTTCAAAGAACAATTTTCTCATTCGCTCAAAAGCGACTTTATTATCATACCAAGTTATCAACTGAAAGTCAACAACTTTTTTCATTTGTTCTTCGCCGTCTCAGTGACGACTTTTCATATATTACAGCATCTTAATAGTTAGGTCAATACTTTTTTTAAAAAAGATTGCAAAAAAAAAGCCGCTGCTTTCTTTGCGGCGATTCAAGCTAAATTACCCAATGTTGGATAGCTGCCAATGCAAATAAGCCGGGAATACCCAAGAAACCGGAAACAGCGGATGTGGCAAAATTGATGGGTACATGGATTCCATATCGATTACCGGCTGCATTTAGGAAAAATAACAGTAATGCTCCGATTACTAATTTTATTGCTGCTTGGCCGATAAACCTGGCCGGCTTAAATTGGGCTCCAGTGAATAACAAGATAAGAATAAGCCCTCCTAGAATAGAAATAACGAAAATTGGTTCCAAAAAAGCTATCCCCTTTCTTAAGTCGCTTCACTTACAACATATGTACAAGTTGTAAAGATTAGACCCAAGAAAAAGAAATAGCTGATTAGGCTCTATAGGAGGTTACTTTCCGTTGTTTCGCTTCTCTTAAGAGAAAGATATATTTTGCTTCAGCGACCTTTGTTTGGCAAATTACCTCTTCAGAAGGATCGAAGCTTATTTCCAAAAGCGATTTTTCTTGCTGCCAATGCTGCTTAAATTGATTTAACTGGGCTAAGAGCTTTTCATCATACTCTTTTCTGAGCCGCCCTGTCCGCCGAAAAAACATCATCCATTCCTCCGGTTCTTCTTGTTTATATTTCGCGCCGGCCCTCAATAGCCTTGGATAAGGTAACCTCGTCCGCGTATTCGAGGTCTCCGCCAACCGGAAGCCCATGAGCAATTCTCGTTGTTTTAATCCCTGACGGACGTAACAAGCGAGAGATATACATGGCTGTCGCTTCGCCCTCGATATTCGGATTTGTCGCTAGAATCACTTCCTGGACGGTTTCATCCTGCAGGCGTTTTAGCAAATCAGGGATATTAATATCCTCTGGGCCAATCCCGTCCATAGGCGAAATGGCTCCATGTAAGACATGGTATAAACCGTTAAATTCCTTCATTTTCTCCATTGCGATGACATCTTTTGGATCCTGGACGACACAAAGTATGCTCTTATCCCGGCGCAGATCTTCACAAATATAGCAAGGGTCCTGGTCCGTAATATGGCCGCAAACGGAACAATAGCTTAGATTGCGTTTGGCATTCACTAGTGCTTTGGCAAAATCAAGCACGGTGTCTTCTTTCATACTTAAAACATAAAAGGCCAGGCGTGCGGCCGTTTTTGGACCGATACCTGGCAGCTTCATAAAGCTGTCAATCAGCTTCGAAATCGGTTCTGGATAATGCATGTTTATTATTCCTCTCTAATAAAAGCAAGGGTGCCTGACACCAAGAGATGAAACACCTCGAAGCACCTAAGCCCCCCTGCTAACGTTTTATTAATCTAGCTCCAGCGCCTAGGGGCTCGGGGTCATAAGCCAATCCGTCAAGAAGGCTAAAAAGCAGCCTTCTCGCCGGCTCGTCTTATGCCTGTCGCCCCTGAACCAGGCGCTTCCGCTTTTTATTTTAAAACGGTAAGTTCATCCCTTTAGTAAATTGCCCCATTGTGTTATTTGTCAGCTCTTCTGCCTTTTTAAGGGCGTCATTTGTGGCTGCCAGTACTAAATCTTGGAGCATTTCCACATCATCCGGGTCAACTGCTTCTGGTTTAATAATGACATCGACTACTTCTTTATGGCCCGTTACGACGACTGTTACCATTCCGCCGCCGGCAGTTCCTTCAATTTTCTCTTCGCCTAATTGTTCCTGTGCCTCAGCCATTTTCTTTTGCATTTTCTGCATTTGCTTCATCATATTTTGCATATTTCCCATTCCACCACGCATCATTACTACCTCCAATTAATTAATCAATAATTTCTACAAATTCAGCACCAAATAATTTCTTTGCCTCAGAAATATGAGGCTCTTCTTCCTTTTTCGTATCGCTGTCCATTCCTTCTTCACCATGATGACTGTTTAAGAAATTTTCTCGAATGGCAGCCCACTGCTCCTCTGGAACGCCTAACAGTAAAAACCTTTTACCGGTTAATTTATATAATGCAGCGGTAACTGCTTCAAGAAAATCACTTTTTTCCATGGCCATTTGGCAGAGCATTTCGTGTTTAAACTTTAAAATAAATGCTGTGTCTGATGCCGCTGCCGGCTCAGCTTCATTTAACAGGGCGGCATGAGACTTCATTAAGTTGGCCCGCATTTCGCCCCAATTTGCTTTAATTAAATTCAAATCTGATTTGGTCGCCTGCTTTAATACTTCGTTTATTCTACCAACTGCTGGCTGGAACCCTTTTCTTGATGTTCTCTGTGATGGCTTTTGCGGCTGCGGCGGAGCATCATGCTGAGCTGCAGCCACTCCATTTGCCTTTAAATGCTGCAGTTCACTTTCGAGCTGATCGATTCTTGCGATTAATTGCCCAATATCTCCCGATTGTGTTTGTGCCGTCTGTTTCACTTCCATTTGACACAGTTTCACAATCGCCACCTCAAGAAAAATCCTTGGATGGTTCGTCCAGCGCATTTCCTGCTGTGTTTTATTTAAATGATCGATAAGCTGATAAATTTGTTCAATCGGGATAGCTTCTGCCATTACCCGAAACTCATCATCAAGCATGACTCTTTCAAGTGATTCTTCAAGATTTGGTGCGGTCTTATAAAGAAGCATATCACGGTAAAATAAAATGAAATCCTCGATAAAGCGTGCCGGGTCTTTCCCGTGATACAATAATTCATCTAGTGCTGCTAACCCACTTGCCACATCACTCTCTTGAAAGGCTTTGGCTAATCTATTTAAAAAACCTTGTGAGACTGAGCCCGTTACTGTGAGCGCATCTTCAACCGTTACCCGGTCTTCGCTGTAAGAAATCGCTTGATCTAATAAACTTAACGCATCACGCATTCCGCCATCCGCAGCGCGGGCAATCATTTGCAAGGCCCGCTCATCACAAGCAACACCTGTTTCTTCCACAATTAACTTCATCCGATTGACGATTGCCCCGGCGGTAATCCGTCTAAAATCAAAACGCTGACATCTTGAGATAATCGTTAATGGAATCTTATGAGGTTCTGTTGTCGCTAAAATAAAGATGACATGCTTCGGCGGTTCTTCTAATGTTTTTAACAAAGCATTAAATGCGCTAATCGATAGCATGTGCACTTCATCAATGATGTAGACCTTATAGTTTACGGCAGTGGGGGCAAATTTGACTTTGTCGAGGACATCTCTCATTTCTTCAACACGCGAGTTTGAAGCGGCGTCAAATTCTAATACATCCGGTATTGTTCCATTTGTGATACCAAGGCAGGCAGCACATTCATTACAAGGCTCCGAAACAGGGGCCCGTTCACAATTAATCGCTTTCGCTAGTATTTTAGCGGCGCTCGTTTTACCTGTTCCCCTTGGTCCTGAAAAAAGATAAGCATGTGAAATTTTTTGTTGAAGCAGGGCGTTTTGCAATGTCTTTGTCACATGTTCCTGCCCTACGACATCAATAAAGTCCTGAGGCCGCCAGACACGATATAAAGCTTGATAAGCCAATTGGACATCGCCCCCTTCAAAATTTTTCATCAAATTCATTATAACGTATTCATTTTGTTTTTTCCAAAGTGGAATCATAATTGTACATAAAAAAACTCATCCCAGTAAATGAGATGAGCTGATTTAAGAAAATATGTAAGTAACTGCCGTGCACCTTCCTTCGACTGTCGCCCATAAGCGTTACTTAAGCAGTTAGCTCGGCCCAGGCACCCCTGCGGCACATGGGAGCGTCCACTTAATGCTGCTTCCTTCCGGACCTGACATGGTTCATGGATTCCCATTGCGCAGGACCCGAGCGTCAACACCACTTACTTAAGGCAGACCCTACAGACGAACAGCCTCAGAGAAGGGATTCAGTCCCGCTAGAGCGGATTGCGGGTACAGGGCACCGCTACCTCCCCACCTAGCACGGCAAAATTGATACCAAAGTTTAGTGCGTCTTTATCTGACGCTCTCTTAGTATATAAACTTTCTCGGAAAAAAGCAATCATTATCGACTGTAAATTTATGTAAACCTCTATAAATCCTTTTCTTTTCTTGCCTGTTTCTCACGTTTTTTCTGGTCCCTTATTTTTCGAAAAAAGTCCGTCAGCATCTGGCCGCACTCTGTTTCCATAACTCCTTTTGTTACTTCGCTTTGATGATTAAAGCGCTCGTCCTGCAAAAGATTCATCAATGTCCCGGCACAGCCGCCCTTTGGGTCAGTGGCACCATAAATGACTCGTTTAACTCTTGATAAAATAATTGCCCCTGAGCACATTGGACAGGGCTCGAGGGTGACATACAAGACTGCTTCCTCTAGACGCCATGAACCTAATTCGCGGCAGGCTTGATCAATTGCGAGCAGTTCAGCATGCGCGACAGCATTTTGCTCACTTTCCCGTAAGTTATGTGCTCGGGAAACAATATTTCCATCGATAACCAGAACCGCTCCGATTGGCACTTCATTCAGCTCTTCAGCCTTTTTCGCTTCCTTTATTGCTTCCTTCATAAAATATTCGTCATCGTCATATTCAAACGTCATGGGAATACCACCGCCTTTTAAAAAATGGCTATGTTCATCGATCACCGTCATCATGAAATTTACCAATATTATATCATTTATTCAATTCCACCCTCATAAAATAGTTGTAGCGCATTTTGTCAGGAGGGATACGGATGCAAATCCATGTGATAAAAAGCAACGAATCATTAACGACGATTGCTAGTACCTACCATACAACCGTTAAGGATATTACCGAGGCAAATGAATTGCCGAATCCAAACAATCTTGTCGTCGGACAGTCGATTGTCATTCCTATCATTGGCCATTTTTATTTCGTGCAGCAAGGGGATTCTTTATACTCCATTGCTAGAAGGGTCGGCGTCCCTTACCAGGAGCTTGCCAGCATTAATCACATTAACGTAAATCAGCCGTTGAATGTAGGCCTCCGTCTCTACATTCCTGAAGCGAAGAAACGAAATGCCGAGTTTAATGCGTATGTAGAGCCGCGCGGAACGACGGTTGCTCCTGTCTTGGAAAACAGCGCCCGGGAGGCCGCACCTTATCTTACTTATTTAGCCCCTTTCAGCTTCCAGGCCCTCCGTGACGGCACATTGAAAGAACCTTTACTTAATAACTTTCCGACGATTGCCAGGGCCAACCGCAATGTGTTAATGATGGTGATTAACAATCAGGAGAATGACCAATTTAGCGATGAACTTGGCCGCATCCTCTTAACCGATATGGCGATTCAAGATAAATTTCTGGACAATATCGTCGCGACCGCCAAAAAATATGGTTTCCGTGATATTCATTTTGACTTTGAATTTTTACGTCCCGTCGACCGCGAGGCCTACAATCGTTTTTTACGAAAGGCGAAGCAGCGCTTTAAAAGCGAAGGCTGGCTGATGTCAACAGCCCTTGCCCCAAAAACAAGTGCCACGCAAAAGGGAAAGTGGTATGAAGGCCATGATTATAAGGCCCATGGTGAAATCTCCGACTTTGTCGTGATTATGACGTATGAGTGGGGCTATAGCGGCGGCCCAGCGATGGCCGTTTCACCGATTGAACCAGTTCGGAAGGTGTTGGAATATGCCATTACCGAAATGCCTTCGAATAAAATTCTGATGGGACAAAATCTCTACGGCTATGATTGGACGCTTCCCTTTGTTCAAGGTACAGTAGCAAAAGCTGTCAGCCCGCAGCAGGCAATCCAATTGGCCGCTACACACAACGTTCCGATTCAATATGACACAAAATCACAAGCACCATTTTTTAAATATACAGCAGCGGATGGGAAGCAGCATGAGGTTTGGTTTGAAGATGCCCGCTCCATCCAGGCAAAATTTAATTTAATCAAAGAGTTAAATATTAGGGGAATGAGCTATTGGAAACTAGGTTTAGCCTTCCCGCAAAATTGGCTGTTAATCGTCGACAATTTCAATGTTACCAAACGAGGGACTTAAAAAAGCGGAAACGCTAGACATAAAAAATTTTTATGAGAGAAACTGCCGTCATTCGGCAGTTTTTTCATGTTTTTGACATAAAATGAGCTTCTTCTAAATATTCCATATCCCTTCCTGTTAGAGATTATGATAAAATAAACTTTGCGTCTTTAAGAATAATTAAAAATCCAGGTTATCTGGTGAAACATAGAGTGCAGGCAGTAGGAGAAGGAGGACTTGCAATGGGGGATACACCCTTTATTACCGTCGAAGGGCCGATTGGTGTAGGAAAAACATCGCTCGCCAAGGCCATTTCAGAACAATTTAATTTTGCTTTATTAAAAGAGATTGTTGATGAAAATCCATTCTTAGGGAAATTCTATGAAAATATTGAGGAATGGAGTTTCCAAACGGAAATGTTTTTTCTCTGCAATCGCTTTAAGCAATTAGGGGATATCAATACCCATTTCTTAAGTCAAAACAAGTCTGTTGTTGCGGACTACCATATTTTTAAAAATTTAATTTTTGCACAGCGAAGCTTAAATCCTGAAGAGTACGAAAAGTACTACCAGATTTATCAGATCTTGACTTCGGATATGCCGAAACCAAATGTCATCATTTATTTGAATGCCAGCTTAGATACACTGTTGAAGCGAATTAAAATCAGAGGGCGCGAAGTAGAGAAGAATATCAGCCCTTTGTATCTAGAACAGCTATCGATTGACTATGAAAATACCATGACGATTTTTGAAAAGGAACATCCGGAAATCCCTGTTCTCCGCTTTAGCGGCGATGAATTGGATTTTGTCAAAAGCGAACAGGATTTAAACTATATTTTTCAAAAGTTATCTTCATCATTAAAAACTTGCAGCTGGTCAAAAACATTATAGAACAGGGGGATGTTAGTGAGTATCGTTATTGGTGGTATGATTGGTCTAGGAAAAACAAGTGTGGCAGACACCTTGAATGCCCACTTTAAAAATAAAGGAATCGAAAGTAAGGTGTTTTACGAAGCGGTCGATGATAACCCGATTCTCCCGCTTTATTATGAACTGACGCCTGAAGAATTAGATGCGAAGAGAATTCCCTTTCTCTTGCAGTTATTTTTTCTAAATAAACGGTTTAAAACGGTTAAAGAATGTGTTAGCTGGCAAGAGCCTGTTTATACGATTCAAGATCGTTCGATTTATGAGGATTGGTATTTTGCTTATGTGAACAAAAATTTAGGCAGAATATCTGATTTGGAATTTAAAATTTATGAAGAGCTTGTTGAAAACATGTTGGAAGAACTGAATGAACTTCCAAAGAAAGCACCGGATTTAATGGTTTATTTAAAAGGTTCATTTGATACGGTGATTGACCGGATCATGGCCCGCGGCAGAAGCTTCGAAATCAACCCGGAACTGAAGGAGTATTACTTCGAAGTGTGGAAGGGTTATGATGAGTGGGTCATGAATCAATACGATGCCAGCGAAGTATTAATTATTGATATGGATACGACAGACGTGGTTAACAGTAATGCCGATGCGTTACGCATTTGCCGTGAGGTAGAAGAAAAGTTAAATGAGATCCTCAGCATCACAAAAACACCTGCTTTTTAAGCCAGGTGTTTTTGTTTGTGTAAAAAAAAATCCGTTACAAGTAAATGTAACGGATTTCTATCTCCAGTTTTTATGCGCGAATGTATCAACATTATGGAGGAGGAAGAGGGATTCGAACCCCCGCGCGGTATGACCCGCCTGTCGGTTTTCAAGACCGATCCCTTCAGCCAAACTTGGGTATTCCTCCGTATCGACAAAAGATACTTTATCATATATTTTATACAGTGTCAAACAATTTTATTAAAATTTCCGGACGGGGATTTTCCATCCGGAAATTTAGTGTTTTTTATTCTGGCTTTATGACCGCACGGCCGCCCATATACGGACGTAATACCGTTGGAATCACCACACTGCCGTCTTCCTGCTGATAATTTTCTAAAATAGCAGCGACTGTACGGCCAATCGCAAGGCCTGATCCATTTAAGGTATGAACATGCTCCGGCTTTGCCTTTGGATCGCGGCGGAAGCGGATATTGGCACGGCGCGCCTGGAAGGCTTCAAAATTACTGCAAGAAGAAATCTCACGGTACGTCCCATAGCTTGGAATCCAAACTTCAATATCATACTTTTTCGCAGCCGTAAAGCCGAGGTCGCCGGTACACATGCTTAAGACTCGGTACGGAAGCTCCAGCAATTGCAATACCCGTTCGGCGTCACTTGTCAATTTTTCAAGCTCTTCGTAAGAATCCTCTGGCTTCACAAACTTGACGAGCTCAACCTTATTGAATTGATGCTGGCGAATCAGCCCCCGTGTATCGCGGCCAGCTGAACCCGCTTCAGAGCGGAAACATGCGCTATAGGCAGCATAGCGGATTGGCAGCTGATCACCGTTTAATATTTCATCACGATAAAGGTTGGTGACAGGCACCTCTGCTGTTGGGATCAGGAAGTAATCTTCATTTTCGATCAAAAAGGCGTCTTCCTCAAATTTTGGCAGCTGGCCGGTCCCCGTCATGCTGGCACGATTCACTAAATAAGGCGGTAATATTTCTGTATAACCGTGTTCATCGACATGAAGGTCGAGCATGAAGCTCATCAAGGCACGTTCTAAACGGGCACCTAACCCTTTATAAAAGACAAATCGGCTTCCGGTAACCTTGCCCGCGCGTTCAAAATCAAGAATCCCTAAATGATCGGCGACATCCCAATGCGGTTTTGCTTCAAATTCAAACTCGCGTACCTGGCCCCACTTTTTAATTTCTACATTATCATCTTCTGTTTCACCAATCGGCGTGCTTTCATGCGGGATATTCGGGATACTTAAAAGCAATTGCTCTAAGGTCTCTTCGACCCCGCGAAGCTCGTCATCAAGCGTTTTAATTTGATCGCCCACTTCACGCATTTCTTTAATTAAATGATCGGCATCCTGTTTGTCACGCTTTAAGGCCGCAACCTGCTGCGTGACCTCATTCCGCTTCGATTTAAGTTTTTCAGCCTCAACAATTAATTCACGTCTTCTCTGATCCAGTTCTTCAAACTGACCGAAATCGGTTAAATCTTCGCCGCGATGCTGCAGCTTTTCTTTTACTTCTGTAAAATTGGCTCTTAATACTTTAATATCCAGCATTTTTTACACTCCTTTTAAAAAAAAATAAAACTCCCGCCCCTAAAACAGGGACGAGAGTTGCTCGCGATACCACCCTGGTTGACTAAAAATCAGTCCACCTCGAAAAAACGTTAACGGTTTTTCACCGAAAGTACTTACTGACCTCACTTGAGGTGTTCCGCACCTTGCTCGAGGAGGGATTCACAAGACCATCCACCGGTTCACACCAGCCACCGGCTCTCTTTAGGAATGAGTTACTTGTTACTAGTTCCTCTCAATGCTTTTTTCATTATTGATTTGCTTTATAATTTACTACAATTATTAACTGAATGCAACCACCTTATACAAGGTGTTTTGCCTTTGCTTCCTTAACCATGTCAACAAAGTAGGCAGTAAGGCGATGATTATCAGTTAATTCCGGATGGAAGGAACAGCCTAGAAATTGTCCTTCGCGTGCGGCGACGATGCGGTCATTATGCTTAGAAAGGATTTCAACATTCTCTCCTGCTTCAACAATGTGCGGCGCACGGATAAACACGGCCGGGAAGCTGTCAGCGACATCTTTAATCGCAAGGTCTGCCTCAAAGCTGTCCACCTGACGTCCAAAGGAGTTGCGCTCCACCTTAATGTCCATCACACCGATGTGCGGCTCACTGTATCCTTCGAGTTCTTTAGCTAACAGGATAAGTCCTGCACAGGTCCCAAACATTGGTTTTCCAACGCGGGCAAAATCTTTAAGGGTCTCCATAAAGTCATATTTATCAATTAAACGCCGCATTGCCGTGCTTTCTCCGCCAGGAAGAATAAGACCGTCCACTTCGTTTAGCTCTTCTTTTCTTTTAATAGCAACCGCTTCAACACCGCAGGCTTCTAACGAACGCATATGTTCACGGACTGCCCCTTGTAGTGCTAGAACCCCGATTCTAATCATCTTACCAGCCTCTATCCTGCATACGCGCTTCAGGTGCCAATGAAGAAATTTCGATACCTTTCATCGGTGTGCCAAGGTCTTTTGAAAGCTCAGCAATCAATTTATAATCTTGGAAATGCGTAGTCGCTTCCACAATTGCTCGTGCAAATTTAGCTGGATTTTCTGATTTGAAAATACCAGAACCGACAAATACGCCATCCGCTCCTAACTCCATCATCAGCGCTGCATCAGCAGGAGTTGCTACACCGCCGGCTGCAAAGTTAACAACGGGCAGGCGTCCAAGACGCTTAATTTCAAGAAGTAATTCGTATGGTGCGCCTAATAGCTTTGCCTCTGTCATTAACTCGTCTTCATTCATGCCAACAACCTTACGAACTTGGGCATTCACCTTACGAATATGGCGGACAGCCTCAACAATATTTCCTGTTCCAGGCTCCCCCTTCGTCCGAAGCATCGAAGCCCCTTCACCAATCCTGCGGGCAGCCTCACCAAGATCACGGCAGCCGCACACAAACGGTACCGTATAGTCTCTTTTATTTAAATGGTATTCCTCGTCAGCAGGGGTTAAAACTTCACTTTCGTCGATATAGTCGACACCCATTGCTTCAAGAATACGTGCCTCGACAATATGACCGATTCTTCCTTTTGCCATCACAGGGATTGTAACAGCACCCATAACCGCTTCAATGATCCTCGGGTCTGCCATCCTTGCCACGCCGCCAGCTGCGCGGATATCTGAAGGAACACGCTCTAAAGCCATTACCGCTACTGCACCAGCTTCCTCAGCAATTTTCGCCTGCTCCGCGTTGACTACATCCATGATGACGCCGCCTTTTTGCATTTCAGCCATACCGCGTTTTACAAGATCTGTACCTGTTATCATTTGTTAAAATCCCCCTTTATTTTAATTTTAGGCAGTGTTAAAGAATATTGTTGATATTGATCACAATGTTGATTGGAGTGGAAGGCGCGAGACTCCTGCGGGAGCAGCGGGACAGGTGAGACCCCGCAGGCGCTTTAGCGCCGAGGAGGCTCACCGCCCGCCCCGCGGAAAGCGAAGCGCCTGGAACGGAAATCAACATTCACTTTTAACACAGCCTAATTTTAAGAAAAATCTTTGTATACTCTAGGAAATTTCCCACTTAATCAATCGGAATTATTTTTCCCCTTAAAATCATTAAAGCAACAAAAAAGGATTCCTGTCAAGACAAGAATCCTTTCTACTATATTCCAATAATGGTTTATTTAAACCATCCTTTTACTGTAGAAGAAATCCCGTGCCAGACATCTCCGAAGAAATTGCCGATACCGCGCATCATGAGTACAAACCAATTTGCTTTTTCTACATCTTGGGCGGCAATGACATCAACCTGAGCTTTCTTCTGACCTTCTTCAGTTAAGAAGCTGATCTTCTCACCATTTTTCGGGCTAACCGTTAAATAGCCGACTTTTTCACCTTTTTTAATTGGTGCCGTTAACTCGCCATCTTTATTGATTTTCTTTTTATCCAGCACCAGTTCAGTTTGGTAATTTTTCTTATCACCATTTTGTATTACCATGTCAATCGCTGACTTCGTATAAATTTTTACCTGATCCTCTTTCCCTTTAATGACCGGGATTGTTGTATGTCCTTTAACTTGATAATGTTTAGGAACAAGTTCTTCTTTTGAGAAATTGGTAAACGCATAGTCCAACATTTTTTTTGTCTCGCCAAAGCGCGCACGATAGCCATCGTTTTTGCCGCTGGAATCCTTTGCATTTTGCACAACCGTAATAAATCGTTTCCCATCGCGGGCTGCTGTTCCTGTAAAGCAATAACCAGCAAAATCTGTGGTTCCCGTTTTGAGGCCATCCATTCCTTTATAGCCATAATCTAATTCTGGCAGCATCCAGTTCCAGTTAATCATGTTAATTTTATCTGCTGTACCCTCGCGAAATGTCTTTCTTGGAGTGCTGGCTGTTTTTAAAACATCCGGATAATCATTAATGAGATGGAAAGCTAACGTCGCGACGTCACGAGGTGACATTATATTCTCTTCGTCAGCCCCGGTTCCTTCTGGATGCTGCCCATGATAATCTTTATTATTTAAACCCGTTGAGTTAACAAATTTACTATTTTTTAATCCTAACTTTTTCGCCTTTTCATTCATCATTTTAACAAACTTTGTTTCCGAACCAGCAATGACTTCAGCTAGGGCAATCGTTGCGCCATTTGCAGAATAAATCGCCATTGCTTCATATAATTCTCGGATTTTATATGTTCCATCCCGGCGTAAAGGCACATTAGATAAATCTCTAGGCTGTGAAATTTTATAAACAAGTTCACTGACGGGATAATCCTGATCCCATTTCACCTTTCCTTGTTTCACCGCATCAAGCAAAAGATATTCAGTCATCATTTTCGTCATACTGGCAACACCAAGTGAACTTTCACCATTCTTCTCGTATAAAATTTTCCCTGTTTCTCCATCAACTATTATCGCACCGTCTGCATTCACATTTATTTCAGCTTCCGCCTTCGCTTGATCGACCCCGGCAAAAAGACCAAAAAACATGATAAGTGCCAGCGCACTGGCAACACATTTCTGATAAAAATGTTTTTTCACACTATAACCCTCCAAGAATTAATCACTTTCGTTATTTTAACATAACTGCCTAGCAAATCATAGACAGAGGATTGGACGATTCTTTTTCCAATTTGGTTTCTCAAATAGGACTATTTTATCAAAAAAAAACAGAGAAGTCGGGGCTTCTCTGTTTTTCAAGGTTATGATTATGAATAATTCGGTGCTTCCTTCGTAATTTGCACATCATGCGGGTGGCTTTCCCTCAGGCCGGCACCTGTCATTTTAATAAATTGTGCCTTTGTTCTTAGGTCATTAAGGTCCTTAGTTCCGCAATAGCCCATACCAGAGCGGAGTCCGCCAATCAGCTGATAAATCGTTTCCGCCAATGGTCCTTTATATGGGATGCGGCCCTCAATTCCTTCTGGAACAAACTTTTTATTATCTTCTTGGAAATATCGGTCTTTTGAACCCTTTTCCATCGCAGCAACAGAACCCATGCCGCGGTATACCTTAAAGCGTCGGCCTTGGAAAATTTCTGTTTCCCCAGGACTTTCAGATACCCCTGCTAAGAGACTGCCAAGCATAACCGCATGTCCGCCTGCTGCCAGTGCCTTGACGATATCTCCGGAGTATTTAATCCCGCCGTCGGCAATTATCGTCTTTCCATGCTTCATTGCTTCTGTAGCGCAATCATAAACAGCCGTAATTTGCGGCACGCCCACACCTGCTACTACCCTTGTTGTACAAATCGACCCCGGGCCAATTCCTACTTTCACGACATCGGCGCCTGCTTCGATAAGAGCCTTTGTCGCTTCAGCCGTTGCCACATTTCCGGCAATAATCGTTAAGTCAGGATAAGTGCTTCTTATTTCTCTCACCGTGTCTAAAACACCCTTAGAATGCCCGTGGGCTGTATCAACGACGACAACGTCAACATTCGCTTTGACAAGCTTGTCGAGCCGTATCATCGTGTCGCTTGTTACACCTACAGCCGCACCGGCTAATAATCGTCCTTTGCTGTCCTTTGCGGAGTTAGGAAATTCAATTACTTTTTCAATATCCTTAATGGTAATTAAGCCCTTTAGGACGCCTTGGTCATCCACTAGGGGCAGCTTTTCAATTTTATACTTTTGAAGGATTCTTTCCGCCTCTTTTAATGTGGTTCCGACTGAGGCTGTGACCAGGTTTTCTTTCGTCATCACGTCAGAAATTTTAAAGGAATAATCCTGGATAAATCGAAGATCACGATTGGTAATAATTCCAACCAGCTTTTGTTCCTCCAGATTATTGACAATTGGCACCCCGGAGATTCGATATTTTGCCATTAAATGCTCAGCATCAAATACTTGATGCTCCGGTGTCAGGAAGAACGGATCGGTGATAACGCCGCTTTCAGATCGTTTTACCTTTTCCACCTGCTCAGCCTGCTGTTCGATGGTCATATTTTTATGAATAACCCCTAAACCGCCTTGTCGCGCCATAGAAATCGCCATTTCTGATTCTGTCACAGTGTCCATTCCAGCACTAATGATTGGAATATTAAGCTTCACCGATGGCGATAATTCTACTTTAAGGCTTACATCTCTTGGCAATACCTCTGACTTACCTGGAATTAACAATACATCATCAAACGTTAAACCTTCTTTAAGAAACTTACTTTCCCACATTTTAACTGTCCTCCGTTTCAAAACTTATAAACCATTACACGCCACTGTCTTCCATAGCAATAAATATAAAGAGCCTGCCTAACCTACAAAAAAATATTATTTGTAGGTTATCAATTGGGCAAAATACTGTCAAGGAATAACAATTAAATTGATTCTTCTGAAAAAGGTGATTGAATCTTGGGTATTCAATATAAGGACTGGAAAAGCTTCTCCTGTTTCTTTTCGGCAGAATACTGCCAGCGTTATTTAAAAACTAGCTATCAGAAGCAGAAACTGGATAATCCTGAACAAAAAGGCTATGAAAATTGCTATGCCTTTCTTTATTATCTGGAACATGGGCAAATATATTATCAACAAGCAGAAAAAGCCCCGCTAATTTTAAAGCCGATTCTACTCTTCTATGGTCTTGTCCATTTAATTAAAGCTTGTATTTTATCCATTGACCCAACTTACCCTGAGACAACCGCTGTCTTAGCGCATGGCGTATCAACAAGGAAAAGAAAAAAGCAAAATTATCTTTTCTTTCAGGATGAAGTAAAATTTCAAAAAAATGGACTTTTCCCCTTCATGTCGGAAAAAATGTTCCACATGAAACCTTTAGAAGGGGAGAAAGTCATAATGGAGGAATTACTACAGCTTATACCAGAATTAGATGATTTATTCTTTTTGTTTGAAGGAAAAAGGACATTTGCCACTCTACAGCAGAAAGGAAAACAGTTTGTTTTACCTGAAACGGTTTTAAATTACTTTCATATGACAGAAAGCCGCTTTAAGGAGTATTTTGCCTCGAAGTGTGATAAAGGAATAGAATTTGAGCGTGAGGGACTTACTCTAACGATGAACGAAGGGGTTTACTTAGAAAGCACACCATTGAAATTCAATTTAGAAAACAGTCATTGGACAATTCCACTCAATAAAGGCAGCTTTCTTAACTTCCCAGAACTGCTTATTCACTATCTGCTGCTGTATAACCTAAGTATGATTGCCCGATACGAAACGGAATGGTGGAGTGAATTAACAAAAATGATGCCCAATCATGATTACCCATTTATTGCCTCATTCCTCGACAGTACGATGAAAAAAGGGCCGTTTTTGGTTTATCAGTATTTGATGGCATAGCGAGAAAAACACAAAAAGACAACCCTTTCGGGTTGTCCTAGATTAGCCTGGCAGCGTCCTACTCTCACAGGGGCGCCTGCCCCAACTACCATCGGCGCTGAGAAGCTTAACTTCCGTGTTCGGTATGGGAACGGGTG
>NZ_JBIVOP010000038.1:0-17578 GCF_044754175.1 Neobacillus sp. NPDC093127 | reverse complement strand
GGTTGGCATAAAGATGGCACCTCCTTTGATTGATACGTCTATCGTACCGGAGGTGCCGACTCGTTTATATGCGTTATTTGATTACGGGCTTACAAAAGGAATATCCTTTTACGCACACAATAATAGAATGTTGGCAGCTTTTTTGATTTTTTCATATCACGTCATTGCTTCTCAAGCGCAAACTTCCCATTCTGTAATGATAGCTTTGTCAATCCTACTCCTTGGACACTAACAACATTGTTCGTCTGCTCTATTTTTGTCCCATAGTCATTCCAAACCTGTTCCATTCTTCCCGTTCCATCCAGAGTAAGGGCAATCACTTCTGATATTCCTATGCTGCCATCCGGCAACCCTAAGACGATTAGAGCTGCTTCTGCTTCTTTTGAGGGAATCGTGATAAATGAATCAATATAGCCTTTAGGCTCTGAGGCATGGCCTTTATATTCAGTGGATTCCCATACTTTTGTCCAGTCACCGCTCTTGACTTTAGATAAGACAGACACTTTCACCACACCTTGTGAATCCTCGCGGCTTTTTGCAGTGCCAATAATTATATAGTCCATTCCGGTAACCTTAATTGCAGCCTGTTTAACGATTTCCCAGTCAGGAAATAATGCCGTAAATGGCTCCTTTTCTTGGGCACTGACCGTTTGGTTGTCCTTCTCTGTTTCAACAGTCTTCGGTCCGTCAGGTGTTGACTTCCTGGTTTGGCTACTTTGGTTAGCTTTTAATAAGGACGGTTTATCCCCTCCAGAGATCAAGCTAAAAGCTACGACACCAGCTATAACAATTATCAAAAGTGCAGCAATAAACCCCTTTCTTGCTAGCGGATGTTTGGGTTGTTCTGATTGTTTAGGAGCTGGAGCGATTACTAATACTTTTTCGTTTTGTTCTCCGCTCGTTCTTTCTTTCTTACTAGTTTCAGGAAAAATAGTTTGCGCCGTTTCCCCTTTAGCTACTATGCCCGGTTTCGGGATCGCTAGCTTTGCTAATACCCACTCCTGAAGCTCCTCCATCGTCTCAAAGCTGTGCCTGTTAAAGTAGGAAGCATCAATATCAGAATGAGCTTTTAGCATCTGAATAGCTTGCTTAATATCAGCTTGGATAGTAGGCCTACTGTCAGGATAAAGTACAGCCCTCTCCCCGGATCCATAGATAGTCAGGTTTCCATTTTCTCTAATCCAGATATTAAACCTTGTAATTTTTCCAAACAAGATCCCATTGTGATGCACATGGACGAGGGCTTCCAAAAACTGATCAATTTGTGTACTTGATAAAATTTGTCCACTTTCTAATAGATTTCCTGCACTTCCATCCAGTACAGCAAAAGTACAATCAGCCAGTATATCTATCCGTTTTAAAGCTGGAAGGTACTTAGTATTCGTTATGGTTCTACCGTAATAGCGATATAATTCCTTCCAAGCATCGCGATGCTCCTGATGATTGATAAGCCGGACCATGGCTGTCTGATGATTTTCCTTATTTTCAACTAGATAAACAATTAAATGATTGCTAGTAGAAACCTCTTTTATGATTTTGTAATCTTTAATATCAGCCATTTTTACTGCTCCCTTGGAAGATAAAATCGAATCCTAATTCCCACTGGTAATTTGATTTCCTTCATAACTATTCTTTAGTCTGAATTTGAATTCAACCCGACGGGACTGCTCCCTGTCTACCGCACCATTCTCTTTCAACTTCAATTGGCTCTTAGACCGACCGTTTGCGGTAATATTTTTTTCCACTTGGTCTTTAAAAGGTAATTTGGGAAACTCACTTAAAATGTATCTCACCACACTGAAGGCCCGTCGTTGTGACAAATCCAAATTGTACATATATTCCCCTTTATCATCGGTATGCCCCTCAACGACTATTTCAGCAATATGGTCGCCATACTTCCCATAAAGGGTAGAAAAATAGATTGGAATAAAGGCTTGAAGCTTATCTCTAAATTTTGGAGTAATGACATCCATTCCCTCTTCAAATAACAGGTCATCTTTAAACTTAATTGCCCCTGTATCCTTATCAATTGAAATATCCATTTGCCTGCTTTTAAACTCGCTTTCGAGGTCTTTAACAATATCTTTTTGAATATACGACAGCATCTCAATTTGCTTTTCTTTTTCAGCAATTTGCTTCGCTTGTTTATCCATTTCTAATTGATTTGCTTTTACTTTGTTCTGCATTTCCTTGGTTTCTTTATTTATGCTGATGATGACAGCGACAAAGATGATTAAGATAACCAGCAGGATGGTAGAGAGCAAATCAGTAAAGGTGGGCCAGAAATTTAAATCTTCTTCACCACCGTTAATTAGTCGTTTATAGTTATTCTTCATGCCCTTCATTTCCTTTTCCTAAAAGATTAGTTGTTTAGACTATTGCTTTTTTATCATTTTCTTGGAAGGACGTTGACCATTAACTGTTTACGAGAATGTCTTGTTCAGCCTTATTTGTTGCTTCAAGCTGTATATTTTCTACTAGTTGATTTGTATGTTTGATTTGAATCGTAAGATCATTTACACTCTCTTGTAATGCCTCATCCGAATCTATTAACCCCTTTAACTGTCCAGCCATTTTCGCTGATTCTGCTCCATGTTGTTGAAGCGCTTTTGTGAAAATATCTGCTTGACCTTGGAATTTCTCCCCGTTTACTTTCAGTAATGTTTCAATATTTTCAGTAATCCCAGTAAGTTTTTGATTCGTCGTAAAGTAGGTTTCAATTTGTAGTAAAATCCCCGCAAACGAATCCTTTACCTCAAGATTTTGCGAATTTGTTTCTTTCCACTGCTTTAATAAACTGGTATGCGTCTTTTTCACTTGCTTTTCAATCGATTCTGCAAGTTCTTTATTAACATCGACTTGTAATTCACTTTGACCAACCATTAGTGAAATTTGTGCTGAAGTAACCTCGAAAAATTCAACCATTTCACTATAGGCATTCTGCAATTTCTGCTGTACATTCGTAAATAATTTCTCATAAGATTGTTGAACCTTTTCATTTTGTTTCACAATTCCATCCATATTTCGCGACTGATAACCAGCAAAGCTTCTAATATCAGCAGCTGTCTGTTCAAATGACTGTTTCATACTATTTTGCATATCCGCTTGTTCAGTGAAGTAGGTAAATAGTTTTGAAAAATCATTATGAATGAGTTCAGACCTTTGATTGAACAAATTCGTTATCCCTTTCATATTGCTGAACAGGCTGCTGACGGCAGCCGTGTTTTGCTGAAAAAGATCATTAAATTGAAGCAAATTATCTGTGGCTGTTTTAAATTCTTTTGAAAAACTAGCCACATCCAAAAACGCCCTGCCCACGTTATGAACGGCAGTTTTGACCTCGCCGATTGCTTCAACAACATAATAATCTCCGTTTTTTTGTTCTATTTGATGAATGTAATTTTCGATTTTCAACATGATTTGCACAAACAATTGTTCTGAATTTCTAATTTTGGTATGAAGATTAATAGCAATAGAAAAGAGGATTCCACCGATACTAGTGAAAAAGGCTGTATGGACCCCTGCCAGAATACCCAAAATCGATTTATCAATATTCTCAGGGTTTAATGCCGCTAAAGAGAAGACAAGTCCCACAAAGGTTCCAAGCACCCCTACAAGAATGGAGATGGAGGCGTAGGTTTGAATTAGTTTCATTCTTTTGATGATATTGGTATTATTACCAATTTTGTGTTCCGACATATACATCTCTATAAAAGATGGAATGTTAAGCTGTGACTTTGTTCTTTCCTCTTTAACAATAAATCCGCTCCAAATATCCCTAGCTAATTGGTTAGATTCCGGATCTTTTGAAAGCTCTACATCCTGCTTTCTTAAATAGGCGAAAATGAAGTTATTATTATTAATGGAAAAATAGGCAATTGTTCCAAGAATAATAAAGACTACTAGGACAATAAATTCATTTGAACCTAGCTTGGAAATTCCCTCACTTAAATAAAATAGTAAAAGTGCCAAGGCTGGCAAATACATTACTATCGGTAAAAAGATTCTATTCATTCTGTTGTCCACTCCTAGTACAAATTGGTAAGAAAATCCTATTACCATTGTACCAAATGAAAGTAATTTTTAGGAAAAAACATCAATTAATTTGTTTGAAAAATACTATTTCATTGTTATTATTAGCCATAATTTTGAAGAACCTAAATTAATCGACAACCACCCTCACAGATTCAGTTGCACACTTTGCACCAATCAATAAATCTCTCATCCTTCGAAAAATTCCGACGCGTCGAGGCGTGACTAGGCGCCCTATTTGGACTCCGAACCCCAAGGTTGCCAAAAAACCAAATAAATGATAAACTCCTTTAATTGGCATCTGGTATTCCAGATGCCACATTCTTTTTCCTTTTCTTAGATTATTAACCATACTGATAATCACTTAAGATCTAACTACTATTTATGATAAAGGATGAAAATAGATGAGTTTCTTAAAAGCGGAACAACCTCAATTATTTAAAGATCATGCTTATAAAGAAGTTAAGAAAGGAATCATTCAACACAAAGTCGAACCTGGATCGATGTTATATGAACGTTCACTTAGTGATAGCCTTGGAATTAGTCGCACCCCATTAAAATTAGCTTTGCAACAGCTAGAACTAGAAGGGTGGATTCAATCCGTACCAAGAAAAGGAATTTTGGTCAAAACCATTAATAGACACGATGTTGATGAAGTTTTCCAGTTGCGAAGGGCTAATGAAGTATTGGTCATCGAACTACTGATTCCTCTTCTCGATAATGAAACGATCTATAAGATTGAGAAGATGGATAAACAACTATCTGACTTTAAGGAAGATCCTATACAGTTTGTATACTATGATACATCCTTTCACTTGTTCCTAGCGGAGTTAAGTCAGAATAATCGACTATATCAATTAATCGAAAATCTCATTGACCATTTTAATTGGTATGGATTCGCTGCATTAAAGACAGGGTTAAGCTTAGATAAGCCTTATGAGGAACATAAATTAATTATTGATGGGCTAAAAGCAAGGAATCTACGCCAAACAACGGATGCTGTTTTGAGCCATCTTGATAACACATATAGCACCATAATCGCAAATCTTACGGAGTAAAAGAAAAAGACAAAATGATGATGTTCATTTTTTAGTCAATAATAAACGAAAGAAGGGAAGTTGCTCCCAAATTGAGGAGCAACACAACATGAAGAAAATTCTCAATATCCTTTTACAAATAGGCATTTTATTTATTTTTTCCTACATTGGAACCGTTATTCACAACCTATTTCACCTAGTCATTCCTGGTAGTATAATAGGCCTCCTATTACTTTTCATTTGTTTATGCTTGAAAATAGTTCCAGTAAAGTATATAGAGAATGGGGCAGGTTTTCTGTTAAGTACATTAATGTTATTTTTTATTCCTTCAACAGTTGGCATCATGAACTATCCTTCCTTACTTTCTATTCAAGGTGCATTGCTCGTTGCAGCCGTTCTATTAAGCACCATCATTACCATTGCAATAGCAGGAACGGCAAGTCAATTTTTTGAGAAAAAAGCACGAGAAAGAAAGGATGATAAGAAATGCAACAAGTTCTCTTCGCATTCTGCATGATTTTATTAACCGTCGTCGCATATTTTTTAATGACTAGAATTTATAAACGGTATTCTTACTCCTATTTAATTCCGGTTTTAACTGCAACAACTCTTATTATTGTTATCCTTTCAGTGTTTCATATTCCTTATAAAAACTATATGATTGGCGGGCAATGGATTAGTTCGCTGTTAGGTCCATCGGTTGTAGCACTTGCTTACCCTTTGTATAAACAACGTCATTTTTTAATCAATCACATATTCCCCATATTAGGAGGAGTTTTGGTCGGTGCCATTTCTGGTATGATCAGTGTTGGCCTCCTGGCTAAGATAATCGGGATAAATCACACCTTAATTCTTTCCATTATCCCTAAATCCCTTACTACTCCTGTTGCAATAGAAGTAACGAAAGGATTGGGAGGAAATGCTTCAATGGCAGTTGTTGGCGTTATGATTGCAGGGATCTTTGGTGCAATAGCGGCTCCTACTATCTTTAAAATTATGCGAGTGCATAGCCCCGTTGGCAGAGGGATCGCTCTTGGGAGTGCCTCACATGCCATGGGAACTTCTAAAGCTGCCGAATACAGTGAACTGACCTTTTCGATGAGCTCGGTTACGATGACATTGTGTGCAATCATTGGCTCCTTTTTAGGACCCATTGTCGTGTGGATTTTTCAGATTTGAGAAACCCCCTCACAAATAAAATATAGAATACTTATGGAAGAATCGATCTCCCTGCTAAATAGAAGTCCAATTTCCTTTATATGCTCCTTGGAAATTGGACTTAATTAATTGTCTGAAAGAAGGCATCCGAGATTTTGGCCAATAGACAGAATAGACAAAAGGCATCCGAATAAGTTAATATTCGAATGCCTTTTGTCGACTATTTATCTAGTATTTAAGCAACGGTAGTGCCTCTTCTATGATTACCTTTAACAGTAAAGTATTTGCGAACATAAGGCATTGCATATCGGTCTAAGCCGAATTTGCCAGCATTTGCTCCTGCAACGAGGACGAAGAACGCTAATAGAATCATTTGACCGTTAGTGCTCACCGTGCCGCTGAACAAGAAAGAGAAATTCATGACCAATCCCATTAGTGTTGCAAAGTTTGTGAGAAGGCCAAGGATTAACGCAATTCCGACTAATAATTCGCCCCATTGCACTAAGGTAGAAAACAGATCAGCGTTTGGCAAGGCAATATTCTGTAGAAATGCTGCCCACCAGCCTTGAACTGCTGGGTGTTCTCCTGTACTAGAAGCGATTGCGCCCTTTAAGAACCCACTTGCATCAAATCCGCCGCCTGTTATTTTTGCAAAACCTGCATGTATAAATTGATAACCAATATAAATACGAATGATTGCTAAAACCCCTGCAGCAATATTATTTTTTCTTAAAAGATTTAACATAATACTCCATCCCCTTAGGATTAAAATTAGTTTGTTCACTATTTCACAAGTTTTTGTTTGTTTCTTACTACACTTATATATTAACACTTTATCCAAGTTAAAAAAGATGTTTGTGATGTTATTCACAAATTTGCAACAAAGTTTTGGCTAAATTGTGAAATCAGAATCCTCCAGGTTAAAAATTACTTTTATAAATTATTAATTGTAGATTTTGTGTAGGTATGAAAATTCATAGGCGGAGAATTTCCGGCTAATGTATATAGAGGAAGCTTAAGAAGCAGATATAAGCGAAGATATTCCGATTAACTGCTCTAAATAAGGCAAAATCCAACGATTTAGATCATATAAGCGGAAATACTCCCTTTATTTTTAAGGAAATATGGGTATTTCCCAATTTAAACGGAATTTTACCGTCTATTTTTCAATCACAGCGAAATCAACATTCCTTTATAATAGAGCCTTTATAAAAAGGAACTATGGTTGGCGGCTGCACTAAATTTTGTGCCATATCCAGCATTGCATATTACATGAATATTGAATTTGGTCCATATGATAAAAAATCATGTACCCCTACGTAAAAAGGTTCAGCCCTGCAGTTAAAATCGCTCGGACTGAACCCTGAATTGTTACTATATAAATACCATCGTCACGCTTCTACGGCATCACTATCAACGATTTAAAAACGCCTTCGTCCGTTCGAATTGCGGGTTGGTCAATACATCAGAAGGATGACCGGATTCAATAATTTCTCCATTGTCCATAAAAATGACACGGCTGGCTACTTCTTTTGCAAATCCCATCTCATGGGTGACGACAATCATGGTCATGTGTTCTTCTGCCAGGTCCTTCATCACCTGCAGGACTTCGCCGGTTAACTCGGGATCCAGCGCCGAAGTAGGCTCATCAAACAGCAGAATATCAGGATTCATCATCAACGCCCTAGCAATGGCTACCCTTTGTTTTTGGCCGCCTGATAAATGAGCAGGGTAAGCACTTTCCCGGCCCGTAAGGCCAATCTTCTGCAGAAGCTCGCTGCTTCGCTTCCTTATATCGGAAGCAGACTCCCTTTTCACTAATCGTGGAGCCATTTCCAAATTCTCTTTGACGGTTAGGTGCGGGAACAGATTAAAGTGCTGAAACACCATCCCCATCTTGGTGGTAATCTGCTTGATTTCGTCCGTCTTTGAGTAAACTCCGTCCTTTACAAGATCATCACCGGAAACCCGAATACTGCCTCCATCCACTTTTTCCAGGTGGACAAGACTCCGGAGCATCGTACTTTTCCCAGAACCGGAGGGGCCAATCACAGCCACAACATCGTTTTTATTCACATCAAAGCTAATCTGTTTTAAGACTTCCAGATTGCCATACGACTTTTTGAGATTAGAAACTTCAATGATTGCCATCCTCATTCCCCCTCCTTATTCAAATCTAAACCGCCGCTCAATCCATTTAAAGAACAGCGTTAATACAAGCGTCATCAGCAGATAAATAACACCGGCTACAGCAAATGGAATAATCGTAAAATCACGATTGACCGCTGTCTCTGCATAATGCAATAATTCCGGAACCGCAACCGCATAAAGCAGGGCCGTATCCTTGACAAGTGTTACCGATTCGTTTGCCACAGCAGGAAGGGCAATACGAAACATTTGCGGCAGAATGATCCTTGTCGTCATATGCCATTTAGAAAAACCGAGAACTTGTGCAGCCTCATACTGTCCTTTATCAATGGCCAAAAGTCCGCCGCGGAAAATCTCAGCAAAATAGGCAGCGTAATTAAGGATAAACCCTATACAAGCAGCCACAAAGCGGTCCAGCACCAAATATTCCCCGATGCCCGGAATCATCGGCAGCCCAAAACAGATCACTAATAGCTGAAGCAACAGCGGTGTCCCGCGCATCACATAAACAAAACCTTGTGCCAGCAAGGATAGTGGCTTGAAGCTGCTTTTTACAGCTAACGTTAACAAAAAGCCCAGCGGAAGCGACACAACAATGGCAATCACAAACAAAAGAACCGTCATTTGCGCCCCTTCCAGCATCGGCTTAAGGATCGTTATAATATACTCAAACGACATAACAGGATTCCTCCAATAAGAAAAGCGCAAGCGCCCTGGTCAGCGGCGTATGGCCTGGAGCGCTCCAACTGAGATAAAGGAAACACGGTGAGCGGAGCGAACCGATGTTGACTTATCGTAGGGCGGAGCGCGAAGGACACTAGCCGCTAGGGCGCTGGAGCTAGACAATTCTCAAAGTCAAAATTTTATACTTTCTTATCTTTTACAAAAAGCGTAAGCGCCTTAGTCAGCCCCGACCAGCGCAAGACAAAACAGGGTCCCTTTGGAATCCTGTTTTGCTACCTATTTATCATTATTTTACTACTTTATCTTCTCCAAACCATTTATTTGAAATTTCAGCGGCCGTGCCGTCTTCATTCATTTTATCGAGTGCCTTTTGCAGTTTGTTCAGCAGTTCCTCATTCCCTTTTTTCACGCCTACTCCATATTCCTCAGGAGCGAGGGATTCATTAAGCACTTTGAACGTACCCTGCTCTTTTGTCATGTAATAATCAATCACAACTTCATCAATCACAACCGCATCTAATCGGCCGCTTTTTAAATCATTCAAGGCCATCACATTATCGGAGAACTCCGTCACCTCTTTAATCTTGGACTTTATTGGATTCGCATCCAAGGCATCCGAAGCTGAAGATAATGACTGCAGCCCGACCCCTTTGCCCTCTAAATCTGCCAGTTTGGATACTTTAGAATCAGCCAGTGTGACCACTACCTGAGCATTTTTTAAATAGGGCTTTGTAAAAAGAACCTTTTTCTTACGTTCATCGGTGATTGTATAACCATTCCAGATAAAATCAATCCGGCCGCTGCTTAGTTCGGATTCCTTTGTTTTCCAGTTGATAGGCTGGAATTTAACCTTCACGCCCATCTTTTCAGCAGCTGCTTTTGCATAGTCAATATCAAAACCAACAATATTATTAGCATCGTCACGGAATCCCAGCGGAGCAAATTTATCGTCAATACCGATTATCAGCGTTTGGTCATCCTTTTCCTTATCCCCCGATGTATTATTCGAGCAGGCTGTTAAAACAGAAAATACCGCTGCAATCACTAGAACTATAGATACTAGACGTTTCATATGAAAAAAACCACCTTAATTCAGTTATAATTTTACTTTAGTACGTTACCATGCTATCACACTATCGAATTATAACACTATAATATTTTTTAGACAAGGGGGACAAAGGGACAATTCCTTGTCCCTTTCCGGATACTAGATCGCACGCTCAAATTTTAACAAGCCAAAAATATACAAGTTTTTATACATTCTTGTTATTTTTGGCTTGTTAATTTCTATGATTGGATTTATCTTTACCAACCATTAAAGATATTTCTTTAAGTATATCCTCCCAGCTATCTACACTTCCTAGCGATTTACCCGTTCGTAAAATAACAATATTGTTTTCCGCAGAGATATATAGATACTGTCCATACTTTCCCATCGCAAAATAGTCTAAGCCCCCATTACTATTTTGTGTACTATACCACATGTATTTATATCCTATATTTTTATTTTCTAAGAATGAGCCTTTATATTCATCTCCATTTAAGGGGAATCCGCTTAGTGTAGACAGTTTTATCCATTTTTCATTCAGTATATACTGCTCATTCCACGTTCCACTATGAAGTAACATGCTTCCTATCTTTACAAAGTCAATCGCTTTGAAATTAATACCGCTCTCCATCTTTTCAAAACCTGTCTGTTTACTGTCCAAACTCCATGAAGCATCATTTTCGGCTCCAATTTTATCCCAAACTTTCTGCTGGAAATATTCCGATACATGTTTACCTGTACTGCGCTCCAGTATGATGCCAAGTAATAAAGGATGATAATTGTTATAATGAAATTTACCTTGGTATTTTGTAGTCAGATTAGTTTGAGTCAAGGCTAAATTACGTAAATCCGGCATATAATACGTTTTGGCATCGTCGCTAAACCAGATATTTCCTTCCTCGTAGCTGATGTTAGAACGCATCAGAAGTAAATCTTCAATTGTAATTCTCTCCATATTCGTTCCTTTGAACTCGTTTATATAATCAGCTATGGATTGCTTTTCATTTTTTATATAACCATCTTCAATCGCCATTCCAATTAACAACGAATCGATTGACTTAGCCATTGAGAAAGATGTATTAACAGTGTCCTTGTCATATCCGTTGAAATATTCTTCTAGCACTACCTTGTCATCGTGGACAATGATAAAAGAAGTGGTATTTGTTTCCTTTAGAAAGGTATCCAATCGCGTCGTTCTGCCTTTTCCTTTATATATATAGTCTATTGACATCTTTTTTAGGGATTCGTCCAGGTTGTATTTATAATTATAGGGCTGGGAGCTTTTTTGAATAATCCGCTTTGGAAATACTTTGTAATCCATTACATCCGAATCTCCATTTATTATTGTCCTAAAAACATATTGCGGGGAAAGTATTATTGTGGAAACTAATACAAGAAGTATTGAACCTATCAAGGGGAATGTTATGAAAATAAGTAATAGCTTGGTAGTTTTCTTTTTCATTTTACCTCCTTAATTTCTAAAAAAATGTGGTCCAAAAGTTATTACTATCCCATTTTACTGTTAACAAGGAAAAAAAATGATAAATTGTTCCTCGAATAAAAAGGACAATATCCTCACATCGGAGAATATTGCCCATATAGATATAAAGAGATTGACACCCCGTGATTTGTTTCATTAGTTATGTATAATCTCATTAGCCATATTAATGATTTCCTTTTGTTGTTGTTCCTTAGAGACTTCTTCATTACAGTAGATAATATTGTAAGAGACACCCTCCAATTGGAAGTACAATGAGTTCCCTTTGAATTCTCCACGGACCTTATTATCCAATAGTAGTTCAGTAACGATGGAACCCAGCCCTCTTTTTGATGAAGGCTGGGTGAATTATAGAAGGTAAAATAAGAATTACTAGTTACTCAACTTTCTTAGTTTGAGCCCTGGACCGCCGGGCCGACTGGCTCATCTCGATCCCGTCGGCCACCCTCAACTCGGCTCCGTCGATACCGTCGACGACGTTTTCGACCATGCTGAGATTCTCCCCGGCATCGATCCTGATGCCGTTGCCGGCCTGTCGAATGACGTTGGACTTGATCCTGATGCCTGAGGGGATTCCTATGCCCCGTCCGTCAGTACCGCGGTCCTTACTGAGCCGGATGGCCCAGAACTCGTCAGTCCCTCCAGTGATGTGGTTACCGAGCAACTCTGTGCCTGGTGCATTACGGACATCTATGCCTGCCTTAGAATCCTCCCCGGCGGTGATCCTGTTGTCCTCGATGAGGGTTTCAGGTGTTCCCAGGATGACGAGGATTCCCTGACGGTTTCCAATCAGGTCGTTGGAGTGCACCCAGTTTCCAGGTCCTGAGGCGTCGTGCTTGTTCTTGGACCCGCCGGGATTGCCCAGCGCGATGCCCGCCCGCTGCCCGCCGATGACCGTGTTGTCCCGGACCTCGTTCAGGTATTCACCCTCGCCGTGCAAATCGATGGCGTCGAGGTAGCTGCCAACGATGGTGTTCTCCGCCACGAGATTGTTGTGCGTGGGGAACTGCAGTAGAATAGCGTGCCTTAGGTGCCTGCCATCAAAGGTATTGCCGATGACGACGTTGTGCCGGGAATCGTTGGCTGCATCCGGGTCGTGCTGGTCCGCTGAGCCCTCGATAGCGACGCCGTAGCCCTGTCCGCCGGGACCGACAGCAGTTGCCTCACTGATGTAGTTTCCAGAGAGAGTCACTTCACGGCTGGCCTTGACGGAGATGCCGTGGCGCTCGAATCTGCGGATGCCCACGTTCTCCACTAGGACCCGGGAGCTTCCCTTCCCTTTGTGGGCTCCGAGGTGGATCCCGTACATCGGGCCGCCACCCACGTCGCCGTCGTCGGGGTCGTCGCCGAGTGGACCGTTATGACGGGAGGTGATGGTGAAGTCAGCGACGATGACGTCGTGGACGCCGGATCCGCGAATCACCCGGCTGTCATCCTCGCCGTTGAGGGAGGTCAGCAGAACGGTTCTCTCTCGGCCCTCTCCGCGCAGGCTCACGCCGCTGCGCAACACGATGTTCGCCGACTCGTCGGCCGGGTCAGTGGAGCGCAGGTCATACGTGCCGGCCGGCAGCACGACCTCGTCACCCGGTTCGGCCGCGTCCAGGGCCTTCCTGATGGCTGCTGCGTCGTCGTGTGAGTCCGGAGCTGGATCTGCCCCGAAGTTTGTGACGTCCAGAGTCCTGCCAGTCGCCGGACCCGGCTTCTTCACCTCGATCGGCGCGCCGGACCGGTCCACCAAGCCGGGGACCTGCCAGTCGCCGTGCCCGGACTGGGCTGGTCCCACGGCGTCATCGCTCCCGACTGGCCCGTCGGAATCCTTGACAGTGCATGCCGTCAAGAGGATCATCAGACCAAGGGCCACCCACCACGAATGCGCCGGACCTCGCCGGCTGTTCCGAATGAATCCCTTCATCATACTTCTCGCGTCCTTCCTTGACTCTTTTCGTCCCTCTCGTCGCCCATGAAAGCGCCGAAAAAAGCAGTGAGCCCGCTGGCCTCGGCAAATCACGCCGAGTCCGCGGACTCACTTCCTTCAGGATGCCTGACGACCCCTATCAGGTCGCCGGCGTCATCCCATGGCCAGAGGCCTACTTTTGGGAGTTGTTGTTTCCGTTGTTTCCTTTGTTTCCATTGTTTCCGTTGTTTCCGTTGTTTCCTTTATTTCCGTTGTTTCCGTTGTGTCCGTTCCCCTTGCCCTTGCTGTCGTCCTTGCCGTGTTTGAAGTTCAACGGCACGTCCTTTTCAAGCGGTGTGTCTGCAGAGGAACCACCGACATGTACGCGGTACTTTCCGTCAACAGTGGCCCACTCGCCGTCAGCCCAGTTCGCTAGGTTGTCCGGTTCTTCCGGAATGAAATAAGAGAACGGGTGGTTAGAGTCGGCCTGGTTAATCCTAACTGTCACCTGCTGGCTCTCACCAGGCTCAAGGTTAACCTTCTCGAAGTTGACGAGCCGCTTAGTCGGCTGCCCCGCCTCGTTCGGCAGAGTCAGGTAGACTTGTGCCGCTTCGGCACCGGCAACGTCACCAGTGTTCGTTACTGTGAAGGACACGTCAATACCAGACAACGAGCCTTTACCTTTGACCTTCTTCACCTTGAGATCGTCATACTTGAATGTCGTGTACGACAAGCCGTACCCGAATGGGAAGATCGGCTTCACGTTGTTTGCCTCGTACCAGCGGTAGCCCATTTCCAGACCTTCTGTGTACTGAGCGATTAGCTGATCGGAACCATCACCATAAGCGCCAGGTCCGCCTACTTTACCAGTGTCTTGACGCGTTCCAGGGTACTGTTCTTCGGTCGCGAAGGCTGCTTCACGCTCAGTTGCACCGAACGTCATTGGAAGCTTACCGGACGGATTAACCTTACCGTAAAGCAGGTTAGCGACGGCATTTCCATCCTCCATACCTGGGTACCACGCCTGAAGAACTGCAGGGACCTTATCCAACCACGGCATGATCGACGTACCGGAAGTCTTCAATACCACAACAGTGTTCTCCGCGTTGGCTTCCATAACTGCGTTGATCACCGGCTCCTGCTCAGCCAAGCCCGTTTTGAGGTTCAAGGCAGGGAATCCGAGGGTATCACGGTCTACGGTCTCATGTGGGTTGTCACCGACCATGAGAAGTACGACGTCGGACTCAGCGGCTAACTTGGCAGCAGCTTTCGGGTCACTGCCATCGTTGTACTTCACTTCAGTGTTGTAGCCCAGCTCTTTGATAACATTCTCTAAGCCTTCCTGTGGTGTGACCGTATATGGAGTCACTACATAATCATTGTCGTCACGAACAGAGCGAGGGGACATCTTTGCCTCGCCAGCGAACGTCTCAATGCCGATCAATGCGATCGATTTTGGCTCGCCGTCCAGTGGCAGGAAGCCGTTGTCGTTCTTCAACAGCACGGAGCCTTCCTCGGCCATCTTCAGTGCGCTAGCGCCGTTAGCCATCGGATCAACGATTTCCGGCATAAATTTGTCGAAAGGTTTGTCCATGTGGCCAAACTCGATCATCTTGATGTAACGCGGACGAAGTAGATTGTCGATGTCGTCCTCAGTCACCTGACCTGATTCGAGAGCCTTTTGGATTTTCTCTTGAGTGTAGTACTGTGGTGCCCAGTCAAGCTCGACATTCGTACCAGCTTTGATAGCAGCTACTGTGTCGTGAATCGCGCGACGGTCACTCATGACATAACCGTCAAAGCCCCAGTTGTCCCTTAGTGCATCTTGAAGCAGTTCAGAACTGTCACATGCATAAGTTCCATTAACATCCGGGAACGAGCACATCACGGAGGCTGGATTAGCATCCCTGACGGTCATCTCGAATGGCAACATGTACAACTCGTTCATGGCCCTTGAGGGAACCTGGACACCCATCGTCCAACGCTCGGTTTCCTGTTCGTTGCCAGCCATATGCTTGAGTTGTACCTGCACTCCTTGGTCCTGGATACCCTTTGTCTGCTCGCTTGCAAGGATACCTGTCAGATACGGGTCCTCACTGAAGTACTCATAGTTCCGGCCACCGTACGGGTGACGAATGAGATCCATACCTGGTCCGAGAAACACGTGATGCGCGAAAGCGCGTGTCTCCTCACCAAGGATTCGGCCAGCCTCATAGTTTAGCTCGCGGTCGAATGTCGCGGCCAAAGCTGGGGTAGACGGAAGGCCAGTCGCCACTGGGTCATTGTGACACGATCCACCCTTAACACCCGTACCACCGTTGGTCATGCGGACTGTTGGGATACCCAGATCCTCGATCCCACGAATCTGCCGGCCGGTGTCCTGCCACTCACACTTGGGCAGGGTACCCTGGGGCGCGAATTCGCCGTTCATGTACTTGCTACTACCGCCCCTTTTGATGACCACCGTCTCACCAGTGTCGTTCTCATTAAAGCGCGAGATGGCAATTTGCTGGATTTTCTGTTCCATCGTCATCTCATTAAGAAGCAGCTCAGTGCGCTCCTCAGCAGAGAGCTTGGTGTTCATCCAGGGTTTGGTCCCTTCCGTACCAACGGTCTCCGCATTAGCAGGAATTGCTAACGAAGACATGAAGATTGTTGCTGTCAAAAAAATTGAACTAATTCGTTTTATCATCTTACTCTCTCCCTAACATCTGTTTATCTATTAGTATTGAAATTATTCGTTTTAGTATCTTAATCACTTCCTAACTATCGAATAAGTATACTAGTATAGCGAAAAACCATTACACTGGTATGAATAGCTGATTACAAAACAGCAACAAAAACCACGAGATTAGTAATGCTCCTAAAGTCTCGAAAATCATTCAAACACTGTAGTAGCAATGGTTTTCCAAATAATCAATCAAAATAAATAAATTGAAACGAGCATTATACTTCATTATTCTAAATATACTGAAAGAGAATAGAAGAACTTCTATTTATTATATAAATATTGTTACTATGATATTTGGAAATCCACTCGAAGGTGGTGGCATGGGGAAATTGTTATGGAGAACCACTCATTGCAATCACAAACTCCATGATTAGATAGTAGAGAGTTCTCTTTCCTCTCTTATCAATTGCTGCTTCTTCATTCGATAAATGATCTTTTATGACTGCACCACTTCTTGTGCATGCAATAATAGTGTATTTCGAAGGCTTTAGATCCCTTGGAGAAAAAAGGGGTTATCTTTCAATTACGGGGCAGCGGCATCTTTGTAAGACGCCATAAACGGAAAGGCTACATGAGTCTGCTTTCTAACCAAGTCTTTAAAAAAGATCTTGTGGAGTTACATCTAACTTCGAAGGTCATCGAATTAGCCGTAGTCAAACCGACACAAGAAGTGATGGATAATTTAAACATTGGACCGGATGATGATGCTATTATGTGAAACGGGTTCGCGACTTAGTATCGATTTCAACAAGTGAAATTTCCAAACGCTACGGCTTCATCTACGTTGATAAAGCCGATGAAGGCAACGGCACATTAGCAAGAAGCCGCAATGACTCTCTCTTCTGGTAAAAAAGGTAATTGGAAGTTATGGTGAGGTATTATCATTTAAATAAATAGAAAAGGTGCTAGGTACATGACAATTACCTAGCACCTTTTATTTATTTCATCACTCAAAAACTCTTGGATTTAAAAAGAATGCTAAAATCAAAGCACCCAAATATTCAAGAACCCGACCCGCGATGGTTTTCATCACTTCCTTTTGTAAAAATAAGCGGAGATTTGAGACTGTCGATTAACTCATAAATATCTCCTTTTTCACAAACTTTTTCTAAATTCCTAATTTATTCATCACTCCACTCCATATATACGATAAAATTAAGATATATCTTATGTATGGAGTGATCGTGATGGCGCACATTCAATATAAAACATTTGGTCAGTTAACCCTATCAGATTATGAAGTCTTCGCTTCGGTTCCTGCCCATCCTTTCTGGAGCCGAGTGGATCAAGTGGTTGACTTTTCCTTTGCAGATAAGCTCTGTGCTCCTTTGTATTCTCCCAATGGACA
>NZ_JBIVOP010000037.1:0-21723 GCF_044754175.1 Neobacillus sp. NPDC093127 | reverse complement strand
ATTGGCGCTCTCCCCTTTTTAAAAAAACGAATGAGCTGCGTCTTCTTCAGTATTGCCTTTTTCACTTTATTACAGAAGTTAATTTTCATGGTAGTTATTTTAGAGGTTTCAACAACAGCAAGAGCCTTTTTTACATCCGATAAGTCATATTTAGAATCTACCATCATCAAACGCATTTTTTTCTCAGCTACTAGTGTTATTAACTGATTAAAAGTTTCTTGCCATTTATCTGCCGAGACATGTTTATTCCAATTCCGTAAATGAAATATATTCGCCTTCACCTTTGCTTAGTCAGAGGGATTGATAGGGCGAGCTAACATTCGAACAAGGACTTCATTATCTTTTGGTGGTTCAATACTTTTAGACTCAACGCTTAAAACATCTGTTGGACTACCGAATTCATAGAATTTAATACATTTTGCTTCCAAAATTATAAGTCTCCTTGGCATAAGTTAGATTTATTTAATTGTATCACTAGAATAAAGGCACATATTATTTAAAAGTCCTCCACGGAGGAATTATGGAGAAAAGAATAGCAAGGTCTGCAGCGATGATTTTCGAAAAGTTGGTGGCTGCCATAGCAGAGGGAAGCGGGCTCCTTCCCTCAAAGTTATCCGATAGCAATGAAACGACCCTTGATTTATTTCGTGAATGGGTACCAAGCCCAGCACAGGTTAATTGCAAACGATCACTTCTCTACTAAATAATCCTTTTTTAGCAACTCCCCGATCAATAATCGAAAAACCTGCTTTTAATAGGATTTCATCGATGGGTTCAACGGTCACCACGACCACTTTGTCTGCGAACCTACGTGCACTTTGAAGCATTTCCAGTTGTTCCTCAGCGGTGATTACCGAACACAAATTATAAGGCAAATCAATAATGGCTACATCATAATGATCGCTGATATCGCGAAGATCAGCTAATTTTATTTCCCCAGTAAGACCAAAGTATGCCATGTTTTCCCGTGCTCTAGGGAGAATTAGCTGATTTCGGTCGCTTCCGACTATATCAATGCCCATTGACCGCGCTTCAATGAGGACAGTGCCAATTCCGCAGCACGGATCAATGGCTTTAATCCCGTTTGGCTTGGGGATAGCGATATTCACCACCGCTCTGGCAACACGTGTGCTGAGGGCAGTGGAGTATCCATTAGGCTTCTGTTGATGTCGAAACCAAATCGACTCACTTTTCACATACTCACCAAATACCCATCTTCCATTTACATGCATGATGCCAAAAGATTGGTCTGGGAAACGAAGATCTGCTTTTCCGTTGATGTGTAATCCAATCGCTCGTTCAATGGCACGTCGTTTCTCGAATCCCTCGTCTTCACGTTTCGTCTGACCACTATTTTTTACATAAGTGACTTTAAATGTTTCACCGCTTAGTTGTAAGGCTTTCACCTGCTGATAAAGGTTGTCCAGGCTTTCCGCTTCATATATCACACTCATTCTTTCTTTAATAAAAGGGCTACGGCTTGGATCAATTTTTACGAAGCTTTCCAAGACCTTAGATTGTGACACCTTGCCGAATAATGAACGCATTTCCAACGCGCATAAAGAGCGTTCATCCTCAGAGCAGGCATAGGTATATATATAGGGCGATCCTTTTTGTGGAGTAAAATCTATGGTGGGATCAATCATTAATTTTTCTATTTTGTCTTCACCTCGGGAGTTATCTGAAAAACATTAAAATAATCAAATCCATTATGACACTGCTTTACTTACGGCTTTATTATACCAAGAAATGACCTATTGTTTAAGATGACCGATAAGTGGGTGCCTGACACCGATTCCCTTAATAAAAAATCGCATTGTTTCTTTTGAAAACTCATTTTCAGAACAAATATTTAAATGGCCATATGCGATTATGGCCTTTATACATACATTTATTTCAAGAAATAGCTAAACAAGGGTCTACCTAATGAACCAAGGTAATCTTGTATGTCCTTCCATGTAAAAATGTCCGTTTGGAATTGGAGAATGGGACCGATTATTTGAGCGAAAACTGTGCCATCTCTTTCAAGCGGTCACAGCCTTGTTAATTTTGTTGAAAAAATAGTAAAAACCACCTGTCCTTTTTCGCCCTTCTTCTATAAATATACAAATTTCTGTATCACCTTTTAATGTAGATAAATTTTTAAGAAGGTAATAATAAAATGTTATTGAATTTATAAATATGATCATCTTTATCCAATAACAAAGCCTTTAGGAGATGAAGAGCATGGGTATATTTGATAAATTCAAAAAAAATAAAGAAAAGAAATTTTATATTGATGAATTAATTGCTAAATTGGGTTGCGACTGTTCAATCATTGAGGAGAAAGATGTTAAAGGTGTTATGACCAAGTATCATCAAGCACTCATAGAAGGCAAAAAAGATGGATATACACCACTTATTATTATCCCTTCAGAGATGATGTTAGAAATAGTTAATACCGAAGAGGATAAAGAATACTCGAACGATAATCGTGAGACAATTATTGCGAAAGCGGAGGATATTGATGTAAAAGAGTTGTTAAAGAGACTGCTTGTTGAGGTCTTACCTATGGAAGATGAAGAAGACTACGATATCACAGGTGAATTTTCAGCAGAGGAACAGGCAAACTTTTTTCTGTCAATTGTAGATGCAATTAATGAGAAACTCATTCTAGCTAAGATTCCAACAGATAAACCTTGGGAAGTAGCCGCCTGGGTTCCAATGGGAGGATTTAATGAATGCCCTTTGCCAGAGGAGCAAGTTGCAGTATTCAAATATTGGTATGAAAAATACGGAGCTACACCCGCGTTAATAACTCCGGATGTATGGGAATTATTTGTGGGAAATCCCCCTAAAACACAAGAAGAATCGGAATTACTTGCCTGGGAACAATTTGGATTTTGTGCTGATATAGTCTGGCAAGGGGTTGGAACAGTAAATGCACTTGCAGGAACACTTATTAATTCTTCCGTATGGTATTTCTGGTGGGACTAACTACTTTAATACGTCCACTAATAATCGGTGGGGGTAAATAGTTAAATGAACTTTTGTTGAAATAATACCATGTTATTTTGTGGTGTTAAGTGGCTCCTATTTAGGAGTCTTTTTGATTGGAAGCAAACCGTCCCCCTCTGGTCCCCTTTACTTGCCATTAGGCCTGTAATCTACTTCAACCTAATCTTTTTCTTGATAGGGTGCAAGCATGATTGCTGCTTAAAAATCGGTGCCAGCCCCCCGTTACGTTAAAGCTTTAATACGCTGCGTGTCAGGCACCACTTTTATGAGCGTAACTTCCTTAAAAAGGAAGCGTTTCATCAGAAATGAACTGGGATGGCGTCACAGATGGCTTCTTTACTTCCATTGTTTCTTCGTCTTCAATAAGTTCACCACATTTTTCGCAGCTGATAAAAGTATCATTTAAATGATACCCTACATATCCGTGCGTACACTCCTGTATGTCCCATATCGTTTCCCAGTCGATTTCAAACCTGTAATCACATTTGGTACAGTAAAATTCTGCACTTCCGAAATCTTCTTTTTGGCTTTGTTTGCGTTTCTTCTTCTTTTTCCCCATTTTTTAAACCCCTTCAAATAATAGATCTAATATTATTCCAAAGGAATTCTATCATACTGGTTTATAAAAACTAATATTTTTGCATGACATTAAAAAAATATTTCTATTTAGAAGGCTATTTTCGTAAAAATTGTTGTTTTTATCAATTTATAAAATTATGGATAATATTTAATTTGTAATAATTTTTCATTCATTTATTGCTTCTCCTGCTTGCTAGATAAAAACTAAATATACACCGCCAAAATTGGCAAAAAGATAATGAAAACAAGAATGTGAATTTGATTAATGTTGGACAAGTTTTAAACTACTAAATGATAATTTCCAAAAAATGTTGTATAATTTACTTGAAAAAGGAAAAGTGAAGGGGAGGTGTTGCACATGTTTTTATTCAACAAGGACCCAGAAAAAGCAAATAGGAAAAAAGAGTTGAAAGAAGAAAAAAAGCAAGCTATGAAAGACTGGTTGAACATCCAACAGGAACGCAAAAAAGTTTTCCTTCCAGATAAAGTATATACTGGTTTGAAGATTGATAATCAAAACCGCATTTGTTATGTAGGCGGAATAATGATTGGTTCCTATTTATCTTTTGATGAAATACTTTCAGCAGAACTCTATGATGATGCTGGCTCAATTCAAAAGAGTAATGGTGTGGGTAGAGCAGTTGGCGGTGGTTTGCTTTTTGGTCCGGCTGGTGCAATAGTTGGAGCGTTGACAGCAAAGAAAAAATCATTTGTAACAAGATTGTATGTAACAGTTAGAACAAAAATCCCACAAGCAAATAAAATTGATATTGACTTGATTGTAACCAAAACAAAAACATCTGGTTTTGCATACAAAGGTATGGTTAAAACCGCTGATGACATCATGGCTGAATTAAATCAAATCATTGCTGAAAATCAGGAGCCTCAAGTGATACACAATTATAAATCACCAGTAGAACAAGTAAAAGAATTGAAAGAATTGCTTGATATGGGTGTAATCACACAAGAAGAATTTGATAAAAAGAAAAATGAATTACTAGAGTTATAATATAAAAAAACAAGCCTTCATACGACGGTTTTTTCTTTTGACATGGCTCTGTTAAATATTATTGTTGATTTTTATAAATAAAGAATGGAGCTTGTCTATTATAGAAAGCTCCATTTTACTTAAAGAGTTATTAATCATTTTTACTAATATCATCGGCTTTTTGTTTAGCATAAAAACCTAATTTTACAAAACCAACAGCAAAAAGTGAAAGTAAAGTATTAAAAATTAATGAGAACACTATTAATTGAGGAATTTCATATCTTATTGCATAAATAAATCCGCATAGCATACTTAATAGAACTACATAAATGAAACTAAGTCGGGGAAACAAAAAAGTTATCAAGCCACTTACGATTATTACCAACGAGCCCATTATAAAAAAGTGGAAACTAAACACCATTAAAAATTCCAATCTCTCAGCTCCCTTCAAGTAAATAATTAATAAACATTTCAACAATGACCGCTATATATGGAACAAATACCATTAACTGTTAAAGGTTGATAATCTAAGCGTATCATATGTTGCATTGATTGAAAACAAGCAACTTTCTACAATCATTTTAATTATGGTTGCGTTATCATTTCGGTGTTTTACTATATCCAAAAAGTGAAACCAACTCAAATAATGGTCGAGGTATTTTGTAGCCACACCATTACATCGTTGCATCCATCCTTTTAATCGACTGTGGTAGTTATTTACATTTTGAATATGGTAGAGTCCTCTTACTCTTACCGTTCCATTTGATTTAAAACGGTAATGCTCTAACCCTTTGCTTTTTGCATACACAGAAAAAGCCCTCCAAGCATCGGTGCAAAGGGTGTTGTCTGATGATAATTTTAAACCAATAGCCTTATCTAATTGAGATTTGATAATTCTGCCTTTGCCAAGTACGCCTGAATAAGTAGACTTTTGGCGGTCTCTTGCGATTAAAACGCAAACTTGTTCTTGACTAATTCCACGAAATTTTGAAGAACCCCCACGTTTTCGAAGTTTACGACCTTCGATGTTTCTTTTACCTTTTTCAGAGTATAAAAAATATGTTTCATCCATCTCAACAATTCCTGAAAAAGTGTCAAAGTCCATTTGCTTTAAAGCGGATAATACTTTATGTCTCCAATAAAAAAGAGTAACAAAATGAACATCACCAATTAAGTCTGCTGATTTACGTAGGGAGTATCCTTCCAACATACATTTGATAAAATCCAACCATTTGTGAGGTTTGTGAGTATGATAAAGAGGAGTGGAGGTCACATCTGTAAAGGTCTTTTTACAATCCTTACAACGGTATCGCTGACGCTCTACTTCTTTTAGCCCAAGTTTCACCATATACTTTCCAAAACGCACGACTTGTTTAGAATCACAATGTACACAGGTGTAGCCATCTTTATTTTTGCGTTCTGTTACTTCTTGAAATACAGGTTCACTTGCGGAAAAAGACGCAATAGAATTAATGAAGAATTCCTTTAAACGATGTTGTTCTGCTGAAGTCAATTTCTTTATCTCCGCTATTAATTCTTTTAACGTCATTTCAAACCCTCCAAACCTATGTTCTTTATTCTATTATAGAACACTCGTTTGTATTAATCGAATATCAACAGAATTAATTAACAAAGCCTTTGACATAAATCATGATACCAGTATGAGGTATCTCTTATATATTCGCTTCCACCCCCCTATGTAAATAAAAGTCTTAAACATTTATTGAGTTTGATTTTGTTTTATAACAAAAATGTTTACGAAAACAGCCTTTAGAAAAGAGCCATTTAGAAAAATGAATCAAACGATTGGAAGGGAGAAAATAGGAATAATCCCCCAATTTAATTTACTTATAATATAATGAAGGTAACTAATAGGATTTTTTCGAAAAAGGGATGTGAGAGGATTGGAAGAGGCCTTATTACATGGGGACGTTGTGAACATTGAAGCAAAGAGAATGGAGCTTGAAGAGCAGAATCTTAGTAGGAGTGATATTAGAGAGCAGCTCACTACTCAATATCGGGCTTTCTCGAGGAAAAAGGCATTCACTTGTCCGTGCTGTGATGAACCAGTGAATATGAATCTAACAGTTGACGATGGCAGACCGTTTTATTTTAAGCACTTGGATGGCAAGAAATGTACCTATTCGGAAAATAGCAAAATCTATGAAACTCAAACTTCCACACATCAAGATAAGAAAAAGAAAGATATCGGATTGACGGTATTTAAGGAGATCCTAGAAGGGCAGCTAAAGCCATTCGGTGCTGAGATTGAACGAGGCTATTTTTACAAAAAGAAGCTCTCATTTATCCCTGATTTTATTGTGAAATTCCCTTTTTCGAAAGAAGTTTGGGCGCTTGATTATTATACCTCCATTTCGCACGGTAGTTATGCTCATAATCTAGAAAAACGAATGAATACCTACAAAGCGGAAGGATTTAGAACTTTTGCCTTTATCGATGACTTTTGGCTTGCAGTTAATGCAGAAACGGATAAAGGAACGCTTCTCATTGCTGAAATGATGGTGGCCAATAAGGGGGAGGAAGATCAAATCTGGGATCAATTTTTAATAAAAGAGATACCGAATGCAGCGTTACATTTTTTAAAAACAGAGATTGCTGACCTTCTGTCCCCCATCGACACGAGAAGTATTGCTTACGTTAATATTGAAAACCGCTCTTGCAAACTAGTTCGCTTTATAGAGGTAGAAAAAAATAATCGTAATTTAACTTTTTACAAATTATCAGAACCTGCAATTCCATTGGAACGAGCACTTACTCTGAATACTAAGCATGATAACCTCCTACTCTATCGTGAAAATGAAGAGGAGTTGCGTAAGGCATTTAAGCAATCATTAATGGAAAAAATGAAGCAGGCTGAATTGGAAGAAAAGGCTAAAATTGAAGCTTTGGAAAAATTACAGCGTGAAGATGCGGAAAAAAAGGCAGCTTTTGAAAAAGTACAATCTGAATCAGAAGAACGCAGTAGGCTTTACCATGAAAGCTTGAGAAAAGCTGATGAAGAAGTAGAACAAGAAATGCTGCAACGATCAAAAGCGGCAAACGAGCGACCAGTAAGTATGTCACCTGAAGAATGGGAATGGTATAAAAAAACCGGAAGGACCTTTTCAAAAAAAAGCAATTGGTCAACTCAAACTCAACCAGTTTATGTGTACGAAACAACAGCAGAAAAAATGGCAAAAGAGCAACGGGCAAAATTTAAGGAGAAATTACTTTCTCACCCCATCAAAGGAGACCACTTTATTGATGGGCCCCCAGCAAATTGGCACGGTTATATTTTAAAATGGATTAAAGCGCACCAGCAAGGGGAAAATCTAACAGTCTCCATGAAAAAGCTATTAAATGATATGAAGGCTTTTGGATTTAGCTTTAATCAAAAAGATGCAATAGTGCAGTATCCTTTACAAGAGTTTTTGACTTTCTATCAAAGAGGATTGAAGAAGGAGTTAAAAAGGAAAATAGATATTACCTTTATTGAATAAGAAAAGATAGATATAACAAAAGGTGCCCTGAATCTTTGTAGCAGTCGATGATTAACGGGACACAAGGCATCATATATTTGCCGCCTTATAATTACCTGATCTTCCATTAGTGAAAATTAAATAATAAAGGTATATTTAAGCTTTTATTTATACTTTGATCAGGCGTACCTCTAACCTTTGCTCACATCTCAAAATTTTTTGGTTAGAATGTAAAACGTGCTCATATTATCAACGTTACAGACGAACATTGACAGATACTGTTCAGCTGCCACTGGTTTATTAAAATAAAGTTGTTTGTGATGATTTATGTGCCATTAGAAAACACGGTTGCACTTCAAAGACTTCAATCTCCGTCATATTTATTTACCATACTGATGAATTCTAGAATTAGGAAACTTGATTGGTAAAAAATCGACCCCAATCCCTTCAATGTTGGGGCAATAAATCGAAAATAAATAGGTAATGAAGTACCATTTTATTAGAGCCCCAATTTTGGCTGAATATATCCCGATATTATTTTTGGAAGAAAGGAAATATCCATGTCATCAAAAGTCTCAAGGTTAATGCGAATTATCAACTTAATACAAAATTCACCAGGAATAAAAGCAACAGAGTTAGCAAAAATCTGTGAGGTTTCGGAGAGATCCATTTATCGTGACCTAATTGACCTTTCAGAGGCAGGAATCCCTGTCACTAGTAACGAAGGAAGAGGTAATGGTTATACGTTTGCTAGTAATTTTGCTATGTATCCTCTAGATTGGACACAGGAAGAAGCAATGGCGTTTAGTTTGCTGCCAGGAGTAGCGAAACATAGCCTAATCCAAACAAACCCTCATTTTCAAACTGCTTATGAAAAAGTAATGGCCGCATATAACAAAGAACAAAGAAATCAGCAGCAGAACATTTCCAAACTAGTTGACCTAATCCAATTTGGTAAGCCGCAAAATAAAGTCGAAACTTCCAACCAATTTCTTTTACCAATCGCTAAAACAATGGTTAAGAATCAAACACTTAAAGTTAAATATGAGACAAAAAGTCGGGATGAAATTAATGAAAGGTTTATCGATCCCTATTATTTGATTCCGCGAGAAAGTAAATTTTATATACTAGCATATTGTCACAAGAGAGAAGATTTCCGAACATTTCGGCTCTCTCGCTTCCTTAAAGTAGAGGAAACTAATAGGATATTTACCAAAAAACAATTGGATCTCCAGAAATATTTTCAAAACACATGGTCCATCATCAAAGGAGACAAGGAAATCCATTTTAAAGTGCGATTCAACAAGAATGTAGCGAGGTATGTGATGGAAAAGGAGATATTTGCTACGCCAAAGCTAACAGAATATGATGATGGGAGCCTACTATTTGAAATAACATTAAATCACGATGAAGAATTTCTAAAATGGGTACGGCAGTATGGTCCAGACGCAGAAATTATTGAGCCAGTGGAGTATAGAATAATGATGCAGAAAGAACTACGTAAATGGGCAGAAATGTATAAATAATCAGAACGAACGTTTATTCCGTGACATACTGTTGTCAGAACCATTTGTTACGATAAAAAAAACAGCAAATGGAAGGTGACAAAAGTGGGGTATTATTATTTAACCGAATGGCTTTCGTCCACAAATACCGAAGAAATTCCTCTTCATATCTATAAAGTTCCGATTAAAGAGATTCAAAATAGGCATGCTGAAGGTGGCATGATTGCTTATAATCTGCGCAAAACCAATGATTTTAAGACTTTGGTTTTCTTCGATCAATATATTGCCTCTTTTGAGGAACTGGATAATTGGGGAGAACAAGCATATTTGTCATATACACATAAGATCATTGATCCAAGTAGATCCATAGACCGAACACTCATGGAGCGGCTTATTAAAAGGGAGATAGAACAGCAGTCAGATACTGATTTCATATTAGACAAAGGTAGTTTTCGTTATAAAAAGGAAAAAACCATCCAGACGAAGGAAATGAAAATATTTCCGGCTATCCACCTTGATGTTACTGTGGAGGATACAGGGAGCATTGTCATAGGATTTGAGTATAAGCATCTATTTGAATTTAACAGATTTATTATTAGTGATCTTGCATCGGTACAACCGGGAACTAAACTCGTGGACAGTACCAACAAGAAAGCATATGAGTACATTTTTAAAGAAGTAGCTGACTATAAAGCGGGAGACATTAGTCCTTATCTTGGTGAGTCCGTTATCTCCTATTATCAGAGAAAGGGACAATTTTTCAAACTGAAAGGCATTGATGAGAACTCGCCCGTGGTTCATGTGGAAAGTAAAGATGGAAAGGTATTCCCTTATTTGCCACACTTATTAAAATTGCGCTGCTCATTCGACCAAATACCCAATCATTTAAAAAATGTTGTAAATAAGGCAATTAAGCTTTCTGCGCATGAGAAAATGGGAAATTTATTGAAAGCAGTAAGTCAACTAGTATCTTTCATAGATAGACTTACCTTTCCAAAGAAAAATGTTTTTGCGGAGAACTTAGGTTATCAAGTTAAATATCTTCCTAAGCCTGGCCTTCTTTTTGGTGAAAATGTTATAACCAATAATATTAACTCAGGCCTTTCAAAGGGAGGGGTTTATAGAGGGAATGTAGCAAAAGTTAGTTTTTTTGTCGATCCAAGTCTTCAGGGAAATCCAAATTTTCGAACTCAAATAAAGGATTTTATTGACATCCTGTCAAGACAGTCGGATCAACTAGGTGTAAAACTGGATATTTCAACAAAGCCAGTAGAACTAAGAGGGCAGCTAAAACCAAATCTTTTTTCCTCCAATGAATTAAATTATCAATTAAAGTTTCTGGGGAAACATTTTGAAGGAACAATTATTGTATTAACAGCAGAGCAATCAACGGCAAATGCATATCTACCAATTAAAAAGGAATTTGGTGGTCGCCAAGACCTCGTCACCCAATTTGTCAATTTCTCACCAAAACTTCTAGATTTATCAAAATCACACTATCAAATTATGAATATCCTGTTGGGGATATATGTGAAATCTGGGATTCAGCCATGGATACTAGGTGAATCTCTTCATTCGGATTGCTTTATTGGTTTAGATGTATCTCATGAAAATGGAAAACACACTTCTGGGGTTATTCAAGTCATTGGTAAAGATGGAAGATTAATTAAGCAAAAGTCCCAAGTTACCTCCGAGCGAGGGGAAATTATCAGCTGGGACTCTTTTAAAGATATTCTGTTGGATAGCATACATGCATATCAGGGAGTTTACGGAAAGCAACCAACACATCTTACAATTCACCGAGACGGATTTGGAAGAGAGGATATAGAACAGGCTCAATCCCTTCTTGACTCGATGAACATCCAAATCGATTTTGTAGAAGTGTTAAAAAACAATAATAGAAGAATGGCTGTATATGAAGGGAATAAGTGGATTACGCAACAAGGTCTATGTTACCTATCCACGAAGGAAAGAAAAGGATATCTGTGTTCAACTAATCCAAGAGAATTTGTAGGAATGGCACAGCCCATCAAAATAATACAACGTACGAATACCTTAAGTTTTGAGCAAATTATGTTCGACATCTACAAACTTTCCTTTATGCATATTCATTCTATGCAAAAAACAAGGCTTCCTATTAGTACCCATTATGCGGATCTAAGCTCAACTTTTTATAATAGGGGCTTATTACATCCGAGATCGCAACATGAACATGCATTGCCGTTTGTTTAAAATCTACGCACTGTAGATAGGGTTTTGATATAAATTTCAACATAAATACCATTATATTAAGAATCGGGTGAGAAAAAGACTGAATGAACATATCGTTGCTTTTTTCACATATACCAGACGTTTTTTTTTCTATTTTAAATGGAAAATACAAACAAGTTTACGTTGAAATCTTACACGAAATATATGTATTATACCAGGAATCGATTTCCTTAATTGATAAGGACATCTTAGTTGATTTGCTGTGTGATGTTATGGAACAGCATAGTAATTTATTCGATCATGATGAAGAGTTTCTTGATTTTAGGACAAGCCGAGAAAAAGCGAACTATTTTTTTAGGAAATTAAGAGATGCCAAATGGGTAACAGAAGAACAGATGATGGACTATACCTGGAAAGTATCTGTACCGGATTATGCGTTATCTATGTTACGTACTTTCGAACAAATCACGAATGGGCATCAGGAAGAATATAGAGGGCGGATATTATCAGTTTTCCAGCATCTATATGGAGAGGAAAAAGATAGTTACGTATCTTTACACCAAGCATATGAAAATACGGTAATGATCATTAATGGATTAAAACGGTTGAATTATAGCATCAAGCAGCATATCGAAACCTTATTAGTAGAATCAGATCTTCACAAAGTTTTATATAGTTTCTTTTATGATTTTGAAGAAAAAGTCCTAGGTGCTTATTATTATCGGTTAAAATCTTCTGACCACGTTTCGAAGTATCGTGTAAGAGTGTTGGAGGCGGTTCAAAAGTGGCAATTTGACCATGAACGAATTCGTCAACAATCAGAATTATTAATCCAAGATAAAGTGTTTAGGGAACTCCATCAAGCCGAAAATCGGATTTATTCTTGGCTTGAAACTATTGAAAAATCATTTAGTCAAATGGATGAAATATTAAATGAAATTGATAATCGTGTCAAGTTATATTCAAGAGCAGCAGAACAACAAATCAAATATCATATTCGATATACCAGCGGTATAGAAGAGAAACTGAACACCATCCTTTTAGAAATCGCACAAAATATACAAGCAACTTCACCTTCTGATTATATTAAAGACGATGTAAATGAATTAATCTCGATTTTCTCTCAAGAATTTTTGGACTCAAACAGTTGGAAGATCCCTTACCAGTCAAAACCAAAGCAGTGTTCATCCATAGTAGAAAAAGGAGAAGTATCTGAAACAGATAAGAAGAATGAAATTGAAAAGATTCTTAAACGGTCTAATCAAGGGAAAACCGTGGAACAAATCAATGATTTCCTACTTCGTCAGGGAAAAGGTAAGAGTATAATTCCAATGGAAACGCTACCGGCAGAAAAAGAAGGGGATTGGTTGAGCCTTATTTACGCTATCGTTTATTCGCAATCAAAAAAGGCTATGTTTGAACTTTCCGAAAGGAACGAAGCGGGTAAGCGAACAATTAAAGTAGGGAAAATCACAATCCCGAATCGTTCATTTATACGGAAAGGAGAGCGGAAATGAGTTGGAGTGAAGAATACAAGGAATTGTTAGAGCGGGATAAACAGATGTTTTCAGATTGTATCAATAAATTATTGGCGCAAAACTACATTGTTTTTCAAAAAGAAGCTGATAAGCCATATTACCGATTTATTGATAGATATGCTACTTTGTTTGAAGATTACTTAGCGGTAACAGGTTGGAATATTGAATTTGTTAAATCAATGAATTTAATTTATGTTCATAATCCAACGGGTAAAAATCGTAAGATGCTTACACAAAACCAAACTCTGTTTCTGTTTATTTTACGATTAATATACGAAGAAAGACAAAAAGACATTACGCTCGCACGACACATTACCACGACCAATGAAGAAATCCATGAAAAGTACTTGGCCTTAAAAATAAAAAACAGGCTGCCGAATGCAGATGAATACGGGAAAATCATGAAGTTGTTTGCATCATATTCATTGATTGATGTAAGGAAAGGTTGTTGGAATCATCCCCAGGAGCCTATTATCCTTTATCCTTCTATTTTAATTGCAATACCTGTTCATGCGGTTGAAACTTATTATAAGTGGATTACGGAGATAGAGAGTGAGGAGGTTGAAGATGAGATTTTTGAAGAAAATGAGGTTGATTAACTGGCATTATTTTAATGATGAAATCATCGAATTTCATCGCTCGGGTAATTTGATAACGGGAGGGACGGGTGCGGGTAAGTCTACCATTATTGACGCTCTACAAGTACTATTTGTTGGGAATCTAAAACTAGTGAAATTTAATCAATCTGCTACTGACAAAAGATCAAAGCGTTCCATTACTTCATACTTACGTGGTTCCGTTAACTCTGAAGGATTGGCACATAAGAGAGGGAAAATGGATTTTTCAAGCTACATTGTTGTGGAGATTGAACTTCAAAAGTCGAAGAAAAAAGTGTTATTAGGCGTTGTGTTTGATTTTAATTCAAAGTCCATGGAGTACTATCACTCCTTTTTTCAAATTGAAGGCATTGAATTGACAGAAAATCTATTTTATAAGGAAAAAAATGAATTGTATACAAGAGAAGAATTTCAGGATAATCTCAAACGAAATAAAATTAAGAATACTATTTACAAGAAAGATTCTGAGCGATATATCAATGATGTCAAGCAAACTTTGGGGGGTGTCAGGGACTCCTTTTTTAAGCTCATCCAAAAGGGAATTGCCTTTGAGAGTATTACAGACATTAAGCATTTTGTTTATGAATTCGTATTAGATTCAGATCCGTTGAATAGTGAGAATTTAAGAGAGAACTTTGAACGAGTGCGTGAATTGGAGAATTTGATTCAGGAGACAGAAAAACAAATCCTTGCTCTTACTGAAATTAAGCAGCAATGGACAGCTATCGAGAATCTTAGCCAAGGGATTGAGTCGAGTTATTATATTTCAAAGAAAAGCGCCGTTCTAAATGAAGAAGAAAAGGTAAAAGGGTATATCTGTGAAAAACAAGAGAAAACAGGCGAATTTGAAAAGTTAATTAAGGCAATTCAAGAGTTTAAAAGCCAGCACCAGGCGATGATTGTAGAAATTAATCAATTATCTATAGAAATTGAAAAGCACAGTATAACAACGAAAATGAAAGAAATAAAAGAGCAGATTAATCAATTGATCCAGGAAGTTAATAAGCTTGGTGAGATACGAGAAAATCAAAACTATAAACTAAAGGTTGAAGTACAAGAAAGAGATGTATTGGCCTCTGTATTAAGGGTATTAGGACGTGAAGGCAATGATGTTGAGTCATTACACAATGGGAAACGTGCTTGGGAGGCTGTTCTTACAGCAGGAATGTCAGAACTATCAGGATATTCCCCTGTGTTGTTAAATAACAGCTGGAGAACGGCGTTTAAATGGGCCCAGGATCAAGCTGTTTTACTAAAGCAAGATCAAGAAAAGATTGAGAACCAAAAGCATCATGTAACAGAAAAGATTCGAGAGTTGAAAAAAGATAGGGTTCTGCCTTCTAGTCATCCTTCAATGATTCTTAAAACGCTTTTAACCCAACGATTGAGTACTACAAACAATGCTGAGGTTCCTGTATATATCGTGTGTGAAGTAATAGATGTTCCGGATGAAAAATGGAATAATGCCGTAGAAGGATACTTAAAGAATCTCAAATTTAATATTATTGTTCCTCCGGAGCATTTTGATGACGCGTTGCAAGTTTATCATGACCATAAATTTAGCCATCCCATTAGTGGAGTAGGATTGGTAAATATTAAGAAGATGGAAGCAGAACTTCGCCCTCCATTAAAGGGGAGTTTAGCGGAAGAAATAACAACCGACAATTCTTTAGTTAAGAGTTTTACCGATTATGTTCTAGGTACGTTGATTAAATGTGAAGAGGTCCAAGAGTTAAAAAAGCATAAAAGGAGTATTACCTCTACTTGTATGGTCTACCAAAATCACACGGCAAGACAGATCCCTAAAAAGGATTACGAGATTCCTTACATAGGTCGAGAGGCGGTAAAAAAACAATTAGAAAAACAAAAGGAGTATTTGGATGAACTTGAACAGAGTTTATCTACGGTTAATGGGCATTTAGCTCATTGCGATAAACTTAATAAGATGCGTTCAGATAAACAAGACTATTATGAAGGGATTTTGAGTGCTCTTAATGAATGCGCACATTTGTCCGAAAAAGAGCAATCCATTCTTAGCCTGCAGCAAAGTCTTCTAGACATTGATACTAGTGAAGTGGACTGGCTAAATCTGAAATTAAAAGAATTGAAAGAAGATGAACCAAGGGTTGGAAATTTAGTAGGAGAGATGCAAGGTGACTCAGGAAAATTAGAAGAAAAAATCACAAATTTGACTCAACTCATAGATGATACTGAAGGTAAAAAAGTTCAACTGCAGAAAAACCTTGAAGAATATCTCCAAAGTCTTAGTCCTTCTGCGTTAGACCGAGCAAAAGAACGCTGGGAAAAGATTGATTCAAGTAGGCCCTACGGTGAATTGGTAGGTATATATGAAAATAATGCCAGAAGCTCTGAATCTAGAAGAAATAATTTAAAAGGACCGCTAATCCTATTGAGAACAAAATTTAATGAAACCTATCACTTCGGAGCTGACTCAACGGCTAATGATAATGAAAGATATCAACAACGCCTTACCTTATTGGTCGAGACAAAACTAGTAGAGTTCAATGAACAAGTAGCGATAAAAAAGGAAAATGCCTATCGATGTTTCCAAGAGGATTTTATATTGAAGTTGAAAGAACGGATAGAACGTTCGAAGCAAACATTTGATGCATTGAATTTCTCTTTAAATAAGCTGGATTTTGGAGGAGACAAATATCGTTTCAGATGTTTACCTAACCAGAGCTACATTCATTATTATGAAATGATTATGGATCATGACTTACTATCAGATGGATTATTTAGTTATGTTTTCCAAGAAAAGTATGAGTCAACCCTAAATGATTTCTTTAAAGAACTGTCTTTTGATGAACACCATCATTCAGAGCAGATGGAAAGGTTAATGGATTACCGTACCTACTTGGATTTTGATATTGATATTAGTGACCGGGATGGAAATGAATTTAAATACTCGAAGAAATTCGGTTCAAATTCTGGTGGTGAATCTCAGGTCCCTTTCTATATTGCTGTTTTAGCTTCATTTTTTAATACCTATCAAATGCATAGAAAAGACCCGGATACGTTTAGATTGGTATTATTTGATGAAGCATTTAATCGGATGGACGGAGAGCGAGTGGAAGAATGTATTCAATTCATTCATGAATGTGGGTTTCAACCGATAGTGGTGACGCCTACCACAAGCCTTCAAGTGATGGCACCGCTTTTACCATGCACAACCATGGTCATCAAGCATGGATTTACAAGTCAAGTAGAACAAATAACAAAAGATGATTTTCTATCATTTCGAAGGAAAGAAGAGCTAGAACATGTATCTGAGTAAGCTGCAGCGGGACATATTGCATTTGTTAATAAATAAGTACGAATCTCGTTCTGATTATGGAAAAACAGAAAAAAACACCAGAAGGACCATGATAACAGTCAACAGGGTGACCTTTCCACTATATTTTCATGATACCGATAGTCAATACAAAGTTAATTTGAATAAAGATATGCAGGAATTACAAGAGAATCATCTTGTTGTTCTGGAATGGGGTCGCTTTAGTAAAGGGGAAGAGTTAGCTAGGATTATTGTAAACGATGAAAAGTTAATAGATCTATACCACCATTTAGGGATACAGTCGAAGGAAGAAAAATACAAAAATACCTTGAAGGTCGTTAAAGACTATGCTCGAACAGCATCTATCCTATTAGAAGCGTTTTATCAACATGTAGAAGGACAATTGGTAAATTTAAAGTCTATTCCCTCTATCATTGACTTAGATTCACTTGAAAACACCCACCATCAGTTAAGGGCGCTTCATACGGTCTTAGAAAGTCGCGATTTTGAGATTTCTAAAAGGAGATTGAGTATTCAACTATTCAATGATTCTAAAAAATTTGAGTCAATAGAAAGTAAAATCATCTCTGTTTTGCAGAAATATGTTTATTCTGAACAAGAATTGACTGGCGACGATATCTTGTCTGAATTAGGGGTCATTGATAAACTGCAATCTATAAATGTGTTTGGTTCCATTACCTTTGAAATTCAAGGGCAAACCTTGGATCTTTCGTTATTTGATACCTCCTTTGGCTTAGACACAAAATTTATAGAGAATGCTTCGATTTCGGATGTAAAAGCTGACCGAATTGTCACCGTTGAGAATTTAACTTCCTTCTACGATTACATTCATTACGTAAAAAAGAATAATAAGAATTACGTCGTGGTGTATTTAGGTGGGTTCCATAACTCCCTAAGAAGGTTATTGTTAGAGAAAATCTTAAAGTTTATGAAGTGGCATAATATGGATATAACATTCAATCATTGGGGAGATATTGATCTAGGGGGAATCAGAATCTGGAAACATCTCTCTAGTAAACTTAATATCTCGATTACTCCTATTTTTATGGATATTGATACTTACACTAAATATATAGCACATGGGAAAAAAATAGAAACGAAAGGGTATTTAGATCAATTAAAAAAATTGCTGGAAGATCCATCATTTAAAGAATTCCATGACTTGATCAATTTAATTCTTCAGAACGAAAGAACTGTAGAGCAAGAAATTGTATTAATTAGTGATGAATAATGGGAGAACAGTGATAGTTATTGTTCGTTCTTATAAACTATGGGGATATAAAGATTAAAATCTTTCTTATTCAGAATTAGTCTTTTGTTTTTAGTTGTCGGTAAACACTACTACACCTTTTAACCTGCCATTACCATCCAAGCCATGTGGAGTATGTACACATTATTTTGAATTAAAGCTATGCATGCTGGATCTGGGCGTCAACTTATGTGACGTCCTTTTTTATACAATTTTTTATGCAAAGTCAGACGGTTAAAGTTTTTTTCTATCTTCTATAAGGTTGCACTACCTATAAAGTAGCATTACAATTGATTTATCAAATTGGTAATGAATGGTGATCTGATGAGCAATTTTATTGAGAATCTAAAAGTTTCCTTACATAAAGGGTTTATTGACCAACATTATAATAATCCTGGAATTTATAAGCCAAAGTTATTGGTAAATAACGCCAAAAAAGGTGAAAATGTTTTAAATACCTTACTTGATGAATTGGATAGCTGCGATTCGTTTATTTTTTCAGTAGCCTTTATTACTGAAAGCGGACTGGCAACTCTTAAATCCCATTTTCTTGATCTTAAACGAAAAGGGGTTAAGGGGAGAATTTTAACCTCAACCTTTCTAAATTTTAATCAGCCAAAAGTATTTAAAGAGCTCATGAAAATTGAAAATGTCGAAGTGAGGACGACTAATTTAGAAGGGTTCCATTCAAAGGGATATATTTTTAATCAAAGAAGCCATTATTCTTTAATTGTTGGAAGCTCTAATTTAACAGCCCATGCTTTAAAAGTTAATTATGAATGGAACGTTAAATTAACTTCACATGAAAACGGGGAAATTGTTAATCATTTTAAATCTCAATTTGAAGACGTTTGGAATGAAGCACACCCTTTAAATGAAGATTGGATTGAAAAATACGAGAAGAAGTACACACCTCTGGTTAACAGGAACGCGTTAGACCAGGTGATAGAATTACCGTCCCAATATAATATTAATTCGATTGAAGAGGCTCTAAAAATTAAGCCAAATAAAATGCAAGAAGCTGCATTACAAGGAATTCAGGCCATTCGTGATGCGGAAGCAAAAAGGGGATTAATCATATCGGCTACTGGAACAGGTAAAACGTTTTTGTCTGCATTTGATGTGAGACGATTTAGGCCTAAACGGATGCTTTTTATTGTGCACAGGGAACAAATTCTTCAAAAGGCGAAAGAAGATTTTAAACGAATACTTGGAGGAATTGATTCGGACTTTGGGATACTTTCAGGTACTTCCAAACAGACAGGTGCAAAATATTTGTTTGCCACGATCAATACTATTTCAAAGGATGATTATTTGGCGCAATTTGATCCGGAAGAATTCGATTATATTCTTATTGACGAAGTGCATAAAGCTGGTGCAAAGTCTTATCTAAAAGTAATTGATTATTTTAATCCTAGTTTTTTAATGGGAATGACTGCTACACCAGAACGGTCGGACGATTTTAATATTTTTGAGCTTTTTGATTATAACATTGCATATGAAATTCGGTTGCAAGAAGCCTTAGAAGAAGATATGTTATGCCCATTTCATTATTTCGGGGTAACAGACCTTGAATATAATGGGGAGCTAATTGATGAAACCGCAGTTTTATCAAAGCTTGTTACAGAGGAACGCGTAAATCATATTCTTGATAAAATTCATTACTATGGATTTTCAGGAGAAGCAGTAAAAGGGCTAATGTTCTGCAGTAGAAAAGAAGAGGCAATAAAACTATCTAATGCTTTCAATGAGAAGGGACTACGAACAGTTGCGTTAGTGGGCGATCACAACCAGGATGAACGGAATCGTCGTATAAATCAACTTGAAGAGGGAGTATTAGATTATATTATTACAGTTGATATTTTTAATGAGGGAATCGACATTCCTAGCGTTAATCAGGTCATCATGTTAAGACAAACCCAGTCAAGTATCATTTTTATTCAGCAACTTGGCCGGGGACTTCGTAAACACACAACCAAGGATTATGTAACGATCATTGATTTTATTGGGAATTATAAAAATAACTACTTAATCCCAATTGCATTATCAGGGGACAAGTCACAAAACAAGGACAATATACGTCGATATCTCAAGGATACGAGCTATATTAAAGGCGTTTCTACCATCAATTTTGAGGAAATAGCGAAGAAACAGATTTTTAAAGCCATTAACAACAGCAACTTAACAGCTTTAAAAATTTTTAAAGAAGCATATGTGGACTTAAAGAATCGTATCGGAAGGGTCCCATACTTGTATGATTTTGTCGTTAACCACTCTATTGATCCGGTTGTCATAGTTGATAAATATATGAATTATTATCAATTTCTTATTAAAATCAGTGAGGAAGTACCAGTATTAAAGAAATATGAAAACAGTGTTTTAACAATGTTTTCTAGTGAAATATTAAATGGAAAAAGGAAACATGAAATCATTTTGTTGGACTTGATTTTACAACAAGGAAAAGTAGAATATGATGAATATTTAAAGCAATTAAGTCTTTTCAATCTTCAAACCGATCAAGATACAGTTACTTCAGTATTACGTATATTCAGTTTGGAGTTTTTTAACCAGAATACAAAAGAGAAGTACGGAAAAGAACCTATAGTGACCTTAGGTGAAAATGGACATTTTCTATTTAATGATCAAGTTCATTTGAGTTTAACAACAAACCCATTCTTTAAATTTATGTTAGAAGACATCATTAAAAGTGCTAAGGAAAAGTCAAAAATTTATTATTCCGATCAACCTCTTACTCTTTACAAAAAATATTCTAGAAAAGATGCCTGTAAACTATTGAATTGGAAAAATGATGAAAGTTCTACCGTTTATGGTTATAAAACAAAGTATGGTACCTGTCCAATTTTTGTCACTTATCATAAAAAAGAAGATGTCCAATCAAGTATCGATTATTCTGAGGGGTTTGTAAGCCCCGAGGTCCTAAAATGGTCTACAAGAAGTAATAGAACCTTAGAATCACAGGAAGTTAAGGTGATAATTGAAGCAGAAGAAAGTGGCATCGATCTTCATATTTTTGTGAAAAAGGATGATGATGAAGGTACTGATTTTTATTATTTAGGAAAAGCAATGCCCGATAAAAATAATATCGAACAGGCTACTATGAAAAATGATAAAGGGAAACAACTACCAGTTGATTACGGCCATCTAAATGTACCACCAGTGACAAAGTTTTTACCACCGAATGCCAAGGAATTTACCACTAAAAGACAGCTTATTTACCACCCAC
>NZ_JBIVOP010000036.1:0-22520 GCF_044754175.1 Neobacillus sp. NPDC093127 | reverse complement strand
AAATGTTCCGAAATATGTATACATGGACATTATATCCGACTAATTCTGGACAGGCAACACCGTCAACTTTCGGTCATTTGGGGACGGCAAAAACAATATATGCCAACATTCATCAAAACCAGTCAACGGTAAAGTGTTAATAAGTAAAATAGCCACTGCTACTATTTTAATAATCTTTTAATACAATTCCCCTACCCCTCTCTATTATTATTCTTATTCTCTTTTAGTAAAGCTACGATCTCTCTTAATAATTTTAATATATCGATTAATTTCCAAACCCCAATGACTAACATAGCTACAGCAAAATAAAAAATAAATTTCACAAAGATGTCATCAATAGTAATCACCTCCTATTTGTTCAACTGGCTTTTCATGTTTCCTACCTCCTTTTGTTTGTCTTTGTTTCTTGCAATCTACAAATAAATAGAGGTTAAAAAAGGAGTGTTACTAAAACACCCCTCCTGCTAATTATTATCGAATCCAGGCTCCATCTCGTCCTAATTTATAGGTGCCGATCTTCGTGCTATATGCCATTTTCCCACTGCTATACAAATAGTACCATTTACCATTTGATAGAACCCATCCTGTTTGCATAGCCCCGTTATTGGCTAAGTAATACCAAGAACCTTTATCTTGCAGCCAGCCTGTTTTCATAGCACCATTTGAAGCTAAATAGTACCAAGAACCTTTATCTTGCAGCCAGCCTGTTTTCATAGCACCATTTGAAGCTAGATAGTACCATTTGCTACCATCCTGTAGCCATCCGGTTTTCATAGCGCCACTTGGTTGAAGAGAATACCATTTTCCTCCATCATAAATCCATCCGGTTGCCATAGCCCCTGTTTGATAGTTAAGGAAGTACCAAGTATTACCTTGTTGTAGCCATCCGGTTTTCTTTTCATTGCCGTTCACATAAAAATACCACTTGTTATTTTCCAAAATCCATCCGTTTTTGTATTTAACAGGGGCTTGGACTACAGTAGTATAACTTGTACCCCTTCTGTTACCAGCTGCATCAACAGCGGTCACGGAAATAGATGTTCCTAAAGGAATACGTTCACGAAGCTTAAACATATATTTACCCTTTGAATCAGTTGCGGCTACACCACCAGTCCCCTTATATGACATTTCAACAGTGAAACCTGGCTCTGATTTACCTGTGATAATTAGATCATCAGTATTTACAGGGTCAATGGTTGGCGCATAAGTTTGTGTAGTGTCTCCAGGTGTTGGTTGCTCGAGGTAATCCCAAGCTAGAGCATATAGGTCGTTTGTAACCCTTTCCCCTACATTAAGCGCATAAATATAATAAACCCCTGGAGTAAGATTAAATCCACACGTTTGTTGATGGTCATCTAAAATCATTTCATATGGATAAAGAAGATTTTCATTTGCATCTTTAAGAACAAAGCCAATGTCGGACCGTGAATAAGGATCCATAATACCAGCAATAGCAATATTACTAGGTTTAGTGATTGAAATTTGAAAGACATCAACATCAAATTGCGTAAATGTGCCTAAAACAATATCCCCTCTGTTTAATATATTTGCTTGATAAGCATAGTTATTTGGCTCCGTCTCATAAAAAGTGTTTCCATCTAATGCCTTTGTTGAATAGCCCTTTTGAGGGGTTATTTTAGCTTTTAATAGTTTGCTAATCTTCAAATTTTCAAAGCCCTCAATTTTTTTCCCTTGAACACTTTGCGCTTTTACTTTTTCAAAATTTGCTTTTTCGGAGTCATAAGGTGTTTCTGCATGGACTGCATAGCCTCCTGTTAGCAAGATTACGAGGGATAAAAGCAAAAAACTATAAACCTTTTTTAATTTCAATTTCTTTTCCTCCTTTTTGGTATTCATATCCAACGGGTCTATTTTACTAGTTTTTTACAATAATTGTAATAAGAAGTTTTCTCCATTATTCGACGGTAAAAATCGACATAATTTTTTACTTTTTAGAACCAATCTTATACATTATTAAAAATGCTGCAATGATTATACAGATTAATCCACCAATACCAGTAGTAATAAATGGAAATTGTGAAGAAAAGTAGAATTTAACTACTGTTAGAAAAATAACAAATACCCATCCAATACTTCTAATAATCCATTTTTTTTCGCTTGACTTGTCATGATTCTTACCCCCATTTGTTTATTCTGGTTTCTTACTATCTTCAAAAAACTTTTGATTTGCTTAATCAAATCATTTTTCCTATTTTTATATAACAAATTATACCATAAATAAACAATTTTTTCTAATTTTATTTCCAGAGAAACTCTCTTGTTAGGTTGAACCCTTCAAAAAAAGTAACCTTCCCCCCGCACCGACCAAGTGTATAAGGGTAAGGTTACTTTTTACTTTACGTATATAACACGGCGGTCACTGCAATCGCAGTTGCAGTGCCACTGGAGGGTCTGCTTGCCTAAGATCCTCTTTTTTAATATATGAACAGTTTTAAAAAAATGATTCCTTTTTTTGAGTAAAATCTAATTGCCTTCACCACACTGTATCATTTTTTTGAAATAGAAATCCCTTTTAATAGTTGTATTTACGAATTACACATGTAAAAGTTCCAAAACTATTATTCAATGTAAATCTATCTTTTGTTAGCAATAAAAAAAGTGCTTAGAAAGCTCACAGCTCCTAAGCACCTGTCTAGTTAACTACCCAACATTCCCCAGTCCATTGCGACTTGTAAACTGGCTATTATACAAATCGGCATAGAAACCGTCTTTTTCTAACAATTCCTGATGAGTTCCTTTTTCAATCACGCTGCCATGATTCATCACAAGGATGAGATCGGCATCACGAATCGTTGACAACCGATGGGCAATGACAAAACTAGTGCGTCCCTTCATTAAATGATCCATTGCCTTTTGAATCTGGACCTCGGTACGTGTATCGACACTGCTGGTCGCTTCATCAAGAATTAAGATCGCCGGATTAGCGAGAATCGCCCGCGCAATGGTTAATAATTGCTTTTGACCTTGTGAAATATTAGAAGCTTCCTCGTTTAGAATCGTCTCATAGCCATCAGGGAGTGTGCGAATAAAATGGTCCGCATTGGCCGCTCGTGCCGCCTCCACAATTTCATCTTCCGTTGCCCCTTCTCTTCCATAAGCAATATTATCCCGAATCGTACTATTGAAAAGCCAAGTGTCCTGTAGCACCATCCCGAACAAAGACCTTAGATGCTCCCTTTTTAATTCCCGAGTATCAATTCCGTCAATTAATATTTTACCAGAATCAATTTCATAGAAACGCATTAATAAGTTTATCAGTGTTGTTTTTCCGGCACCTGTTGGTCCAACGATGGCAACCCGCTGGCCCGGTTTCACAGCGATATTCATGTCATCGATTAAAGGTTCATTTTCCTTATAACCAAAGGCAACATGTTCGAATATTACTTCCCCCTTAGGTTCAGTAATCACTTCAGCAGCAACAGCTTCTGGCACCTCTTCCGTTTCATCTAAAATTTCAAATACACGCTCCGCACTTGCAATTGTTGACTGGATGACGTTTGCAATCGATGCTGTTTGTGCGATTGGTTGGGAAAATTGCCTTGCATATTGGATAAATGCTTGAATATCACCAATTTTAATCGCGTTTGTTGTTACTAATATACCACCAACAACTGAGATAAGGACATAGCCAATATTATTAATAAACGACATTAATGGCATAATCATCCCGGAAACGAATTGGGCCTTCCAGGCTGATTGGTATAACGTTTCGTTAATTTCCTCGAATTGTTCAATTGATTTTTGCTCATGGCCAAATACTTTAATTACCTTGTGACCCGTATACATTTCTTCAACATGCCCGTTTAGCTGGCCTAGTGATTTCTGCTGTCCTTTAAAAAACTGCTGTGACTTTTTGGCGATTTTTGCAATCGCTACACCGCTAAACGGGAGTGTTAAGATGACAATGAGTGTCATCAATGGACTAATCGATAGCATCATGATGATTACACCAATAATCGTTACAACTGAGGTAATCAGCTGGGTTAAGCTTTGCTGTAAGGTAGTACTGATATTATCGACATCATTGACTGCACGGCTGAGAATTTCACCATGTGTACGCGAATCAAAGTATTTTAGCGGCAGCCGGTTGAGTTTCTCCTCGACTTCTTTACGTAGATTGTAAACCGTCTTCTGCGCTACCCCGGCCATAATATAGCCTTGTAAATAAGCAAATATCGCACTGATAATATAAAGACCAATTAGTAAAATAATTATTTGACCAATGTAGTCAAAATCTATTTTCGCCCCTGGAACACGATTAAGCTTCATCATCAAACCTTCAAACAGCTTGGTTGTTGCATTACCCATGATTTTCGGGCTGACAATCGAAAATACGGTACTGATGATGGCAGTAATTAAAACAGAAACTAGCTGTAATTTATACGGTTTTAAATAGCTTACTAGTCTTTTTAATGTCCCTTTAAAATCCTTGGCTTTTTGAACAGGCATGCCCATGCCCATTGGGCCAAATCCCCCGCCGGGACCGCCTTTTCGTGGTCCTGGATTTTGTTCATGTCCTTGGGTTTTGGAATCTTTACTCATGCGATTTCCTCCTCTGACAGCTGTGACATGACAATCTCACGATAAACCGCACTCGATTCCATCAGTTCCTTATGTGTGCCGATTCCGGTGATTTCCCCATTATCTAGGACAAGAATCTGGTCTGCATCGATAATGGTGCTCACCCGCTGTGCGACGATTAATACGGTTGAATCGTCAGTTTCTCCTTTTAATGCGGCCCGAAGCTTGGCATCTGTTTTAAAATCCAATGCAGAAAAGCTGTCATCAAATATATAAATTTCCGGTTTCCTAACGAGGGCACGGGCAATCGATAAGCGCTGCTTTTGCCCGCCCGAAACATTTGTTCCCCCTTGGGCAATCGTGGCATCGAAACCATCAGGCATATCGGATATAAACTCATTTGCTTGAGCAATTTCCGCTGCATGCTTCACTTCGTCTTCAGTTGCATCCTTTTTTCCGTAGCGGATATTTTCTGCAATCGTTCCAGTAAATAGAACTGCTTGCTGCGGTACAAAGCCAATCTTTTCTCTAAGCTGTTCTTGCGTCATTTCACGAACATCGACACCGTCAACAAGGACATTCCCGCTGTCGACATCATAAAAGCGCGGAATCAAATTAATAAGGGTCGATTTCCCTGAGCCGGTTCCACCAATAATGGCCGTTACCTCACCAGGGTTCATGGAAAACGAAATATTGGAAATCGCCGGCATTTCAGCTCCAGGATAGCTAAAGGTTACATTTCTAAATTCTACCTGACCTTTTGTACCCTTACTGGAAACAGGCTTAGCAGGATTCTTTATGTCAGCCACAGTATCAATTACTTCGTTAATTCTGACAGCAGATACCGATGCTCGTGGAATCATCACAAACATCATTGACAGCATAATGAACGAGAACATGATTTGCATCGCATATTGAATAAATGCCATCATATCGCCAACCTGCATGTGACCATTGCTGATGCGCAGTCCGCCAAACCAGATAATCGCAACAGTAGAAAGGTTCAGGACAATCATCATAATCGGCATCATCGCGGCCATTAGTTTATTTACCTTAATCGCTGTTTGCGTTAAATCCCAGTTTGCCGCGTCGAATCGCTTTTTCTCATGTTCCACACGATTAAACGAACGAATGACACGAATACCCGTTAAATTTTCCCTCAACACGCGATTTAGATTATCCAATTTTACTTGCATTGCTTTAAAAAGCGGTATTCCTTTTCTGGCAATAATCACAATCGCAAGCACAAGAATGGGTAATGCCACGGCAAGAACTAAGGTTAATTTGGAATCTTTAGAATAAGCCATTATGATGCCGCCAATACACATCATCGGGGCCATGGCCATCATTCTTAGCATCATGACTAATACTTGCTGGATTTGGGTAATATCATTGGTAGTTCTTGTGATCAGTGATGCCGTTCCCAGTTTATCAAACTCATGTAAGGAAAAATTGCCTACATGAGAAAATATCTTGCTTCGCAATAATTTCCCAAAACCTGATGCTGCTTTGGCAGAATAAAAACTGGCAACAATCGAACAAACCATCCCGCCAGCCGCTACAAGAAGCATAAAACCGCCGATTTTCCAAATATAGTCGGTATCGCCTGTCACCACACCCTTATCGACAATATCGGCCATTAACGTTGGTAAATAGAGTTCAGCCAATGACTGCAGCAGGACAAGGCCTAAAACGAAATAAATCGGTATTTGAAAGGGTTTTAGAAATCTGCTTAATTTTATCAAGTTGCATCAACTCCGTTTTAGATTGTTAATGAATAAACAATACAATATTGTTATGAACTGAATATGAACAAACCAATTTTCCGCCGTTTAACATTTTACTTTCGAGCCGCGTTAGTGCCTCTGTTCATGAAAATAATGATGGACTTTATCGAGTAAATCAGCTAACTGCTCACTTTCTTCTTCACCTAAATAATCAATTAACCCAGTAAATTTTTCGGTAAACCGATTTTTAGCTTTAGCTGTTGCTTCCATCCCTGCTTGAGTAAGTTTAATTTTTACTGCACGTCTATCCTCTGGATCAATCGCACGTTCCACTAGACCATCTTTTTCAAGGATATTAATGATTTGGGTAACGGTCGGCGGTGTAACCTGCAAGCGTTGACTTATTTCTGAGAGCTTCATTTCATCATTTTTCTCATTTGCACCTTGTTGAATCGCTGCGAGGACCTTGAATTCACTGGGATTATATCCGCCAATCTTCTTTTCGTGCCAGCCTGTTTTTCTAAATTGCATGAACGCTTTAAGCAGCTTTTGCGCTGTGGCACTTTCAATATCCGCCACTTTTATCACCTCGAATTTCAATTTCAATCCTAATAGTTAGGTAACTTAATTATTTATATTGCTAAGTATATTCCTCACGAAGGCCGACGTCAATTTTTTGGAAAAAAAATAAACACAGGTTTTATCTGTGTTTATGAAACGGGATTGGTCGCACAAAGCCCAATCAATAACCTACTATCACTTTAATTTAAATCATTTAACGGGCTTTAACTTTCTTAACCTCGGTCCTTATTAGCTTCCAATGCCCACGGTCATAATTCCAGGTGGTTTCGACTAGGGCGATTGTGTCAGCATTAGCAATTCCGGTCACCCTTTGGAGACCCTTCAAGCCAATTTTTCCATTATCTAATTGAACAGGTTTTAGGTCGCTATATGGATTTACCGTTAATTCAGCCGGCTCATTTAATTTCCCTTTGAAGTAAAATCCTAGTTTTTTATAATAATTCATTCGATCCCTAAGATTAAACTTATAAGTTTTTCCCGTTTGCACCAGCTTAATTTCGGCTTTATAGCCGTCTAAAAATTTGGTGTTCATCTCTAGCGGCTCAGGTAAGGGCAGATCGGTGTGAATGAAATTCTTTAAAGAGGATAAAGAATTAATCACAATTCCACCGCTCCCTCCTGTTTGAACAGTTGAAAATATCTCCTTCATTCCATCATTGTTTAAATCAACCAGCTGAATTGACGCTTTCGAACCACTCTCTAATGGAAAGGTATACAATTTCCCGTTAGAGCCGGCAACTTCTATATAAATTTTTTTCAAAAAAGAATCATCCTCTTGATATGGAACACCCTTTAATCGGATCACTTCGTCTATTCCGTCCCCAGAAATATCCGCTTTCTCTTCCGAAATGGTAATGACCTTCGTATTTTCTCCAATTGCATACACACCAGTTATTGCCGTTAGCGATATGAGAAAAAACAAAACAATAACCAGCAGCAGCTCTTTTTTCATCTTATTCCCCTCCATACTCTGTTACTTGTCAGTATGTCCATTTTTGGTAAAAAAGATGAAAAGACTCCCTAAAAAATTAGAGAGTCTTTGCCAGAGAGATTATTCACCTGGATTTTCTGGTGCTGCTACTTTCCAAACGGTCGTTACTTTCCCGTTTTCTCCTTCATCAAGGATAAACGAACCATTTGAGTAGCGGTCACTGAAGTGTATTTCCGCCGTTTTAAGGGCTTCAGTGTAGCCTTTATCTGTCTGGATAAAAACAACGTCCTCGTCATTGGCTATTACAAAGCCCATGATTCGATGAGGATTTGATTTGAGTTCCCTTAGGATTACGACACCACGCTTAGCGCGAGTTGTCTTTTCAAAATCTTTTAATTTCATCCTCTTAACAGCACCACGCTGTGTAGAAATAACAATTGTTTCGTTATTATCCGGAGTAAGAATTTTACCACCAACAACAAAATCGCCGTCTTTTAAGTTCATTCCTTTTACACCTGAAGCGCGGATACCAACAATACTTATTTCAGCTTCATGGAACCAGAGGGCGTACCCATAATGGGAGATTAAGAAAACTTCCATAGAACCGTCGGTCAGGTGAACATCAATGACTTGATCGTCATCCTTAAGATTTACGCCAACAAGTGGTTTCGAATACCGCTGTGCTTTATAGGCTTTTAGTTCTGTTTTCTTGACCATGCCATTTCTCGTCACAAAAACCAAGAACGCTTCTGTTTCAAAATCTTTCACTGGAATGGCTCGGATAATTTCCTCATCACGTTCAATCGGAATGATATTCGCGACATGCTGTCCAAGGTCCTTCCAGCGGATATCAGGGAGCTCATGCACTGGGCAGTACAAGTAATTCCCTTTACTCGTAAACAGGAGCAGAATATCCTTTGTATTCATATCAAGCTGTGCAAGCAGACGATCGGAATCCTTCATCGCAAGGTCCTGCCCATTTGAAGCAGCATAGGAACGACCGCTTGTTCTTTTTACATAACCCTGTTTAGTTACCGTTACAATCACATCTTCACTTGGAACCATAACTTCAAGATTAATTTTCAACTCTTCAATCTCTGCTTCAATCTTGGAGCGGCGCACATCAGCAAAGCGTTTTTTTACTTCTTTGAGGTCCTTTTTGATGACAGAGAGCAGCTTTTTCTCGCTTGCTAAAATACTGGTTAGTTCTTCGATTTTACCTGCTAATTCTTCTGATTCCTGTCTTAATGCGGTGATATCAGTGTTTGTTAAGCGGTAAAGCTGTAAGGAAACAATCGCTTCCGCCTGCAGTTCTGTAAACGCAAATTTCGCGATTAAATTGTCCTTTGCATCACGTTTATCCTTCGACGCCCGGATGGTCGCAATAACTTCATCAAGGATGGATAATGCTTTCATCAATCCTTCAACAATATGCTGGCGTTCCTTTGCTTTGTTAAGCTCGAACTCCGATCTTTTCGTGACAACATCCTTTTGATGCTCAATATAAGCATCTAATAATTCACGGAGCCCCATTAATGTTGGACGCTTCTTATGAATGGCCACCATATTAAAATTATAGGTTACTTGGAGATCACTATTTTTATACAGATAATTTAAGACTCCCGCAGCGTCGGCATCCTTTTTTAACTCAATGACGATTCGGAGGCCAGTCCGGTCGGTTTCATCACGAACTTCCGATATTCCCTCGACTTTACGGTCAAGGCGGAACTCATCAATTTTTTTCACAAGATTCGCCTTATTGATTTCATAGGGAATTTCAGTCACAACAATTTGCTGTTTACCGCCGCGAACCTCTTCAATATCCGCTTTACTGCGGACGATGATTTTGCCTTTACCAGTTTCATAGGCTTTCCTAATGCCGTCAATTCCTTGAATAATCCCGCCTGTTGGGAAATCCGGTCCTTTGACAATCGTCATCAGTTCGTCAACAGAAGCATCTGGCTTATCCATTCTCATGATGACACCATCGATGATTTCGCCAAGATGGTGCGGCGGAATATCGGTTGCATAACCAGCAGAAATTCCAGTTGAACCATTGACAAGTAAATTCGGGAACATCGCTGGTAAGACAGTTGGTTCCTTCGCGGTATCATCAAAGTTTGGAATAAACTCAACCGTTTGTTTATCGATATCACGTAAAAGCTCTGCCGAAATCGCAGAAAGCCTTGCTTCTGTATAACGCATAGCTGCTGGCGGATCGCCATCAACGCTACCGTTGTTACCGTGCATCTGTACAAGAACATTTCTGACTTTCCAATCCTGACTCATCCGTACCATCGCTTCATAAACGGAAGAATCACCATGCGGATGGTAGTTACCGATAACATTACCAACCGTTTTCGCTGATTTACGAAAGCCTTTATCAAAGGTATTGCCTTCCACATGCATCGCAAAGAGAATTCTTCGCTGAACCGGTTTTAATCCGTCCCTGGCATCTGGCAAGGCACGTTCTTGAATAATGTACTTACTATATCTGCCAAAACGATCACCAATTACATCTTCTAGAGGTAAGTCACGGAATTTTTCATTTGCACTCATCCTTCAGAACCCTCCTCAGTGACCGTTATATTTTCATTTTCTAAAATCGTGTCGGCCTCATCAAGACTAAAAGCCACATTACTTTCAATCCATTTACGACGCGGTTCAACCTTATCGCCCATTAGGGTGGTGACACGGCGTTCCGCTCTTGCAAGATCATCAATTTTCACGCGAATTAATGTCCGGGTTTCTGGATCCATGGTTGTTTCCCATAGCTGGTCGGCATTCATTTCTCCAAGTCCTTTATAGCGTTGAATAATATAGCCACGGCCTACTTTTTTGATTGCCCCCTGGAGCTCATCATCATTCCAGGCATACTCAATTTTTTCATTCTTCCCTGTGCCTTTGCTTACTTTGTAAAGCGGCGGCAGGGCAATAAACACTTTTCCTGCCTCTAAAAGCGGCTTCATATAACGATAAAAGAAGGTTAGCAATAAAACTTGAATATGGGCTCCATCTGTATCGGCATCGGTCATAATAACGATTTTATCGTAATTAATATCGGCTACATTAAAATCCGTTCCGACTCCGCCGCCAATTGCATGGATAATCGTATTGATTTCCTCATTTTTAAAAATATCTGCCAATTTCGCCTTTTCTGTATTAATTACCTTACCTCGGAGTGGTAATACAGCTTGAAATCGGCGGTCACGCCCTTGTTTCGCAGAACCGCCTGCAGAATCACCCTCGACCAAATAAAGTTCGTTTTTCTGCGGGTTCCGTGATTGAGCCGGTGTCAGTTTCCCTGAAAGTACAGCATCAGAGCGTTTCCGCTTTTTACCGCTTCGTGCGTCCTCACGTGCTTTTCTGGCAGCCTCTCGTGCTTGATAGGCTTTTATTGATTTTTTGATGAGCAGGGAGCTGATATCAGGATTCTCCTCAAGAAAATAAGAGAGATGTTCTGAGACAACCGCATCTACAACAGATCTCGCTTCACTTGTTCCCAACTTACCCTTCGTTTGCCCTTCAAATTGGAGCAGTTCTTCAGGGATTCTGACGGAGATAATTGCTGATAACCCTTCGCGAATGTCCGCCCCATCAAGATTTTTATCCTTATCTTTTAAGAATGAAACCTTACGGGCATAATCGTTGAATACTCTCGTCATCGCTGTTTTTGCCCCAGCTTCATGTGTGCCGCCATCTCTCGTGCGGACATTGTTGACAAACGAGAGGACATTCTCAGAAAAGCCATCATTAAATTGAAAAGCGAAATCAACTTCAATGCCATTTTGGGCACCTTCGAGACTTACTACAGGATTTAGAACATCTTTCTCTTCATTTAAATATTCAACAAACGCTTCAATTCCATTTTCATAATGGAATATTTCATGAAGGCTGTTGCGGTCATCGATGATTTCAATTTTTAAACCTTTTAACAAGAATGCCGACTCTCTTAACCTTTCACATAATGTTTCAAAGTTATAAGTGGTGACCGAAAAAATGGTTGGATCAGGTTTAAAATGAATTGTCGTTCCTGTTTGGTTGGTTTTGCCGATTTTTTCTAGTGTTGTTGCCGGTTTACCGCCGTTTTCAAACCGCTGTTCATAGACAAATCCGTCCCTTTTAATGGTGACGGTTAACCATTCGGATAAAGCATTGACGACAGAAGCACCTACACCGTGCAAACCGCCGCTTGTCTTATAACCACCTTGGCCAAACTTTCCGCCAGCATGCAGAACCGTAAAAATGACCTCAGGTGTCGGTTTTCCCGTTTTATGCATCCCCGTCGGCATTCCACGTCCTTTATCAACAACACTAATTGAATTATCTTTGTGAATTCTTACAATGATGTAATCACCAAAGCCGCCCAGTGCTTCATCGACAGCATTGTCGACAATCTCATAAACGAGATGGTGAAGCCCGCGTGAATCAGTGCTGCCAATGTACATTCCTGGGCGCTTTCTAACCGCCTCAAGACCTTCTAGTACCTGTATGGCATCATCATTATAATCAAAAACCTGCTGATTCCTTGCCACTAAAATACCCCTTTCATACCTTACAAAACAACCTTCTAAATTGCTGTAATCGCTGCTTATATAAATGATTCGTTCAAAAGAGAATTAAGGCGTGTGAGCAGAGCTAAACTTTACTTCTCCAAAATGGTAAATATTATTTCGCTCTGATTAAATACACTGGTCCATTATTGCGACTCTCCGCCCCTTTTCCACAAAAAGGAACTAATGTTTGCCACTTTCATTTTATCACATTTACTCGCGGCGTCTATGCTTTATTGTAGCGATTTATTTTGATTTGGCAAATACGAAATTTGAAACAACCTCATTTTGGAAGATAAAGTTGGCGCTTTTTAAGCAATAAAAAAAGAAAAAAACTGCCAGTAAAAAGCAGTTTTTCCTGAGGTATTTTATCTTGTTAAAGCGTGCTCAACCTTTATACAGCGGTCCATAACAACCGTATATCCCTTTTCCTTTAAGAACTCGTAAGCGGATTCGTTAGCAAGACCCAGCTGGGCCCAAAAGACGTCAGCATCTATCTTGTCAAACTCCTTAGCTACATCAAACAATTGCTCCGAGCGGCGGAAAACGTTAACAATGTCCACGTGGCCTTCTATGTCCGTTAAGGCAGCAACAGCTTTTACGCCAAGCACTTCATCGATTGTCGGGTTTACGGGAATAATTTCATAGCCTGCCTTTTGCATGACAGCAGAAACTTGATAGGAGGTGCGTTCCGGGTTATTACTTAAACCAACGACTGCAATTCTTTTTGCTTTTTTTAAAATAGCGCCAATTTCTTCACGGCTTGGATTTTCAATTGCCATGGTATCCACTCCTTAGGTTGTTTTCATTATTTTACCTTTTTTCGATTAAAAAAGATAATAAATGGATTTAAACCGTTAGGAGTTCAGATTCAATAGCTGCGGAAACCTTCGGCACTAATAGACTGAAACGCGCGCCGTCACCCGTGTTTTCTACCGAGACACTTCCATTCATATTCTCGAGAATCATCTTCGTCATATAAAGCCCAAGACCTGTTCCTTGAGACCTTGTGGTAAAATAGGGATCGAATACCTTCTTAAGGAGTGTTGGTTCGATTCCACCTGCATTATCAATGAATTCCGTTGTAATAAAATTGCCACTTTCGCTAATTTTAATAGCTAATTTTCGATGGCTAATATCTTTATGGACAAAAGCGTCACGGGCATTTGTTAAAATATTTAGCACCACCTGGCTATATTCATTGGGATAACCGTAGGCCATCTGTTGTCCCCTATATTCAAATTCCACTTGAATCCCATGGTTTTTCAGACTCAAAGAGAAAATCGACAAGGCCTCTTCAATCGAATCTCCTACGGAAAAAATAGATTTTTCCTTATTCGGTTTATAGAACTTCCGAAAATCATTTATCGTACGCGCCATATGCTGAATCTGCTGCATGCTTTCCCTTGTTAACCGGTCAATGTATTGATCGTCAATTTCACCAAACTCAAGTGCCTCTCTTACGTCATGCATTAATAGTGATAAATTGTTTAACGGTTGACGCCATTGATGCCCAATACTCGCAACCATTCCTCCCATTGCAGCAAGTCTAGATTGCTCAATCAAAATAGTGTCCTTCTCCTTATTCTTTACCACCTCTTCCTGAAGTCGTTTTTCTAAATAGCGATTTTGCTGCAAAAGCAACTCATACTTTTTTGCTAAATCTTGATCGTTCTTATTACCTTCCGATTGCTCTTTCAAAAGGCTCACCCCCTAAAATAGATTGAAAAATTATTAGATAAACCGGCCATGTGTCATATTCGCAAGGCCGTTCATTTTGTTATTCATTTGATTTTAACTAAATTATAGGGGCTTTATACACGGCTTTCAACGAGTTAACAAATGGTTTGAAAATTCTCCATATTTTTGTAATAAAATTGACGATTTTTGTTCTCACTTTTGAAGAAAAAAATAACGGGCCGGCTAAGCGGTCCGTTATTTGTTCTTTTATTTTTGTGTCAAGGCCTTGGCTGCCTTTAAATCTAAGGCCGTCCAGGCTGTTTGGTCCCCAAAAAATCTTGACCATGTCCCAACTCCAGCTAGTTCATATTTAACAGCTAGAGCCGCTCGTTTTTGCAATGATGATTCATCTTCTAGCCAAATTTTATAGGTCGCTTTCTCGGCTTCATCATAATATTCTGTATAGTTTTGACCGCTTTCTTCATCATAAGCAGGGGTCAGTCCTTTTTCAGCCAGCCATGCCTTCACTTGATCCATTGTCAGTGCCTTTGCTGTTATTTCCGTCGAGCCATCCGCCTCTGTTTGTTCCTTCCACAGCCTTGCATATAATGGAACTCCAAGAACAAGTCTTTCATTAGAAACTTCTGACAGCAGATTTTGAAGGTTTCTTTCGACCCATGGCAGGCTTGCCACGCTTCCAGCTCCAGACGAAGCCCCCGTATGTTCATCATAGGCCATAACTATCAAATAATCGGCAATTTGTGCAAGTTTAGGTCTTTCATAGAAGGAGGACCAGTTGTTGTTATCACCTGCAGAAAAGGTGATATCCATTGATACGACAAGGCCTGCATCATGAAGGTATGGTGCCGCCTCTCTCATGAACTGCGTTACAAAGGGTCCATCCTCTTGATTTACGTTTTCAATATCAAAGTTGATTCCTTGCAGCTGATACATTTGACTAAAATGGAGCAATTGCCGGATGATGGTTTGCCGGGTGTCAAAGTCTTTTAATGCTTCATGAGTAAGCTTGGGATCAAATGAATTAGAAAACACGGCCCATACTTGATAACCTTTTCCCTGTGCCCACTTACTAAAATCCAGTGAAGCGAGATTTTTGATTGAACCATCGCTGCCTGCAAGCGAAAACCACGTTGGCGAGATCACATTTAAACCATTCAAATCAGCTATTTTAGTAGTATCAGGGTTTTTCGTGTAAACTGCTTCCCATGTTAACTGAATCGGCCCATTTAACTTGGGCATTTGAAACGTTTTGCTTTCACGGCTGATTTTGATATTAACTGTGTCTTGCTTAGAAACATAGTCTTTTTTGAGGTAACCGCTTATTCCATTTTCTTTCCTGACTAGATAAAAGTCCTCCTTGACACCTTCGATAGTGACAGCTTCATTTTTTGTCATTTCAGCCGTATAAGGCGACCGCCAAGTTGGTTCAGTTCGCAATCTAAGCTTTTCTTTATTGACATCCTTATTTATTAATCTGCCATTCTCGTATTGTTCTCCATCTTTTTGAATCCAAATAGCCTCGCTATCAGGCAATTTCTTATACTGGATTGGATAAAAGGAGAGAATCGGATCGAGTGCAATGAAAATTTCACCATTTCTCGAGATGATCGGTGATAATTGTAAGTCGACCGTCTTTTGATTCACATAATAGGTTAGTGAATCTGTTGGCATTTGCACTACTTTATCTTTGGTTGTAATGATAACCGATTTTGACTTTTCATCATAAATGATGCTTTCGTCGATGTTCTTCTGCATGAATGTTATTGGAACAAATAGGGTATCACCTTCCATTAAGGCGTTCCCTTTCTGAATCCCAGCAAAAAGAATCGGATTATCACCTTGAAAATATACTTTTTTATCTGGTGATGCAAACGGGTATAATAATAGATATATGGAAGAAAGTATAAGCAAACAAGCACCTATTAATCCTCCGATAATCCACTTCATTGAACCTTTTTTGTTTTTATGAAAGATAACTCTTGCCATGATTCCCTTTCCCCCTTATTTTCTTATCGTAAAGTATCCGATTGGAAATGAGAAGGGATTTTTACAATTCCGCGATAATTTAACAATTCCTTAGTATTTTCCTTGGATGATATTGATGAATCCAATGGTGTTTTTCCGTAAATACATGGTAAAATATAAGCACTGTATCTTTTATTGAAGGAGAAATCATTAATGGTTCAAATTATTTTAGTCTTGGTCCTCGCCTATTTACTTGGTTCAATCCCATCTGGCTTAATCATTGGAAAGGTTTTTTATAAAACGGATATTCGTGAACATGGCAGCGGTAATTTAGGTGGGACAAACACGTTTCGAACACTTGGAGTGAAAGCGGGATTAGTCGTCACACTTGCCGATATCCTAAAAGGGACGCTAGCAGCATCTTTACCCGTGCTGTTTAATCTTGATATCAATCCTTTAATTGCTGGGGCTTTTGCTGTTGTTGGACATACTTATCCTATCTTTGCCGGGTTTCGCGGCGGAAAAGCCGTTGCCACTTCAGGCGGTATCTTGTTGTTTTGTGCACCGCTTATGTTTATTGCTGTTCTGGTCGTCTTTTTTATCAGTCTATACATTACTAAATATGTTTCCTTGTCATCGATGCTTGCAGGTGTTTGTGGCGTCATTTACGGGCTTGTTCTTTGGAATATTCCCCTGCTAATCGCTATTGTCCTATTAACCTCCTTTGTTATTTATCGACACCGGGCAAATATTAAAAGAATAATTAATAAGACGGAACCAAAAATTAAATGGTTATGATTTAAGGAGCTAATATGAAAAAGAAAATCCTTTTTCCATCGGTTTTCATTATCATCGGATGCATTGCTGTTGCTGCTGTTCTCCTTATTCAACAACAGCAAGAATCTGCAACGGACGAAAAGCTTTTTCCTATGAAAAAGCATCAACCAAAGTCTTCATTAAATGTTAATCGGGAGATAACAGAAAAGGTGACCCTTGGTGCCATTGGTGATATTCTTATCCATAGCCCCGTCTATCAAGATGCCTTCAACGGAGCCACATATGATTTCGACCCGATGTTTGAGCAGATAAAACCTTTATTAGAAAAGCCGGACTTTGTAACAGCCAATCAAGAGAGTATGTTAGGGGGCCTCGTGCTGGGTCTTTCCGGTTATCCAAGGTTCAATAGTCCGCATGAAGTAGCCAATGCACTTGTTGATTCAGGGATCGATATGGTATCGACAGCCAATAATCATACGATGGATCAAGGCGAAAAAGGAATCCAATCGGAAACAGCTTATTTAGATAGTATTGGTTTACCACATGTAGGGAGTTTTCTTGATGAGAAGGATCGCCAAAAATTAAGGATTGTTTCTAAAAACGGGATCAAGCTTGCCTTTCTTGCCTACACATACGGAACGAACGGGATCCCCATTCCAAAAGGAAAGGATTATCTTGTCAACCTGATAGACCACGAAGTTATGAAGGAAGAAATCCATCGGGCCAAAAAGGAAGCAGATGTAGTCGTAATGAGCATCCATTGGGGAAATGAATACCAGCGAATCCCGACAAACGATCAAAAGGAATTAGCTGCCTTTCTGGCAAATGAGGGTGTCGACATCATCTTTGGCTCCCATCCACATGTTTTGCAGCCGATGGAATGGATTCATACCAGCAATGGCCGAAAAACGTTTGTTATTTATTCGTTAGGAAATTTTATTTCAGCGCAGTATAATGACTATAAGGATATTGGTGGCTTGGCAACGATTGAAATCACTAAACATATTTCGGAAAACGGGAACACGATTGAACTCTCCAATCCTACCTTTTACCCGACATATGTGACAAGTCAAAAATACCATAATTTCCGAGTCGTCCCGCTAGAAAAAGCAGGTGCTTACGGCCTGCCGAATGCAGAAGTGAAATATAAGGAAATTCAACAGCACATGGGACAATGGCTCCGATAACCCGGGGTTTTTTAATAACAATACTCTATAATTAGAAAGGAGTTCAGCCAATGATTATCGATATTACGAATGAGGCTGCGGCTTGGTATAAACAGGAACTCAATCTTACAAACGGTGATTTCATCCGCTTCTTTGTCCGTTATGGCGGCTGCAGTACGGTTCAAAAAGGATTTTCTTTTGGTATTAATACCGAAGAACCTGTCGATATCGGTGTGAAAATAGAGATGGAAGGAATTACGTTTTACATAGAAGAAAAGGACTTATGGTACCTGGATGGTCATGATTTAATCATCGATTACAACTCAAACTACGAGGAACCAGTTTTTCACTTTAATAAATAGAAAAACGAAACAGGCACACTTATTTTTCAAGTGTGCCTGTTTTATCGTGCCAAATATGGTCAAGCAGGCATTCCTTCTGCAAGATTTCCTTTTGCCTGTCGCCAAGTAGGTCAAAATGGGAATAGCCGTCCACTCTATAATGAATCCATTCTTTCTTTAAACCATATTGTTTGCCCCAAGTGGCTAGTTTTCCAAGGTCATGGCAGCCGACCTTTGTTACTGTTTTACAGCCGGGAAAGCGGTCATCAAGCCAATAGTGGGTTAAAAAGGCAATTTCTCCGTTATCGATTTTCCGTTTCCACTCGGTTATTTCTCGTCTTTTTATCCCAAATGCCAATTCATTTCACCTCAACATAGTAAAAAATCCTAAAAAAAGCTTATTTTTTCTTGATGTCCTCGTATTTTAAGTACCATTCGGGAAAGGCCTTTTTAAAGGATGTCGGCCGGAAATTATCCTTTTTCACTATGATGTGGGTGGACGTACCGACGGCACACACTTCATCTTCCCCATTTACAATTGTATATCCGTAAATCGTCTTAATGCCATCATTTAATTCTACCCATGTCTTTACAAATGCTTGATCCCCATATCTTAACGGTTTTTTATAGGTTATTTGAATATCATAAACAGGGGCATAATAACCTGCCTCCTCCATTGCTAAATAACTGTAATCGAGGTCTTCAATAAGCCCGGTTCGGCCAAGCTCAAAAAATTTTAAATAATTGGCATGATAAATAACACCCATCATATCGGTATCAGCGTAGTAAAGCTGAATCTCTCTAGTCGAAATAAAATAATTTTCCACGAGTAAAGGTCCTTTCCTATTTACATTTTATTTAAGGCTGTCTTGACATCTTCTACATCTAGAAACATCGAACTTTCAAATAGATGTTCGTCCCCTTCGGCTGCCATTAACCTTGTGGCTTGTGCTTGTATCATTTCGTCCACTAAATTTGTCGCAAAACGCCCATTCCCCTTAAAACTGGCTTCTTCTATTGTTTGCAGCAACAAATTCCCAGCTTCCTCTGTTAATTCGTAGCGATAGCCCTCAGCATAGGAGGTCATTATTTCAAGGAGCTCTTCCGCTGAATAATCAGGGAAAAGAAAAAACTTTTTAAACCTTGATCGCAGGCCAGGGTTACTCTCAAGCAGCTGGTTCATTTCATTAGGATAACCCGCTAATATCACCACTAAATTTTCATTATGCTTCGTCATTTCATCAACAAGTGTATCAATGACTTCTTTGCCAAAATCACCCGCAGAATGAGAAAGAAGGGAATAAGCCTCATCAATAAATAAAACACCGCCAAGGGATTCCTTGATCTTCTTCTTTGTTTTCCCGGCTGTTTGACCGACATATCCTGCGACAAAATCTGCTCGGCTGGCAACAATGAGATGTCCTCTTTTTAAAATTCCGCATTCTTTTAAAAACGCTGCATAGATTTTCGCTACTGTCGTTTTTCCTGTACCGGGGTTTCCCGTAAAAACGGAATGAAGCTGGATTGGCACCGCCGGCAGCCCATTTTTCCTTCTAAACTGCTGCATTTTTACAAACGAAATAAGTGACTTTAATTCCACTTTTAAAGCTTCAAGCCCAATTAAACGTTCGAGCTGTTCGGATGGCGGTTCCGCCGCTTCGTCTTTATCCAATCGAAAGTCTTCTTGATTAAGAAACATATATTCAAGAATGTCCGATTCTTTTTCCTGGTTGAATGCCCCTTTCTTAAAAATGGCATCCAACACGATATTGCGAACAGTTCTTGCATTGCCAAAGGTATCATCAACCCGCTCTTGCTCAAGCCGGCGGCTTATCTCAATTTTGGATTCCTCTGTAATAAAGTAATCGTTATCACTAGCGGCGGATTCCGCAATTAGGATAAGCTCTTCATTCGAATAATCAGGTAAATGAATAAAGTTTGATTGTGGGAAACGGCTTCTGAGGCCGGGATTGGCATCCAAAAAGGAGCGCATTTCATCAGGATAACCAGCAAGAATGACAGCAAACTTCCCGCCATACTCATGTCCTGTCATCAATGAAACAAGCGTATCAATTGCTGCCTGTCCATAATCATTTCCCGTTTGCCCAACACGCTTTAAACTATAGGCTTCATCAATAAATAATACTCCGCCAATGGAGCGTTCCACTACAGCCCGAACATTTTCTTCTGTTTGGCCCACAAACGAACCAACTAATTGAGAACGGTCCGTTTCGATTACTTCCTCACGGGGCAGGACTCCCAGCTCATGATAAATTTTTGCTAGCAAGCGGGCGAGCGTTGTTTTTCCTGTACCTGGATTCCCTGTTAAAATCATATTCAGACTAAGCTCGTCCTTTACTTGAAAGCCAAATTCCTTCCGTTGTTTTTGGTATTTTAGAAATCGGTAAAAATCATTAACCCTCTTCTTAACCGAATCCATGCCAATCATATTATTTAATTGGTCTAGAGCATTTTCTTGCGTTTCGACAGGAGCAGATGCATCAACAAATAACTGCTGCCATTTCTGCTTAATTTCTTCCACGCTAGACAGATGCAATTTTAACTCCTCATAAAAGGTGGATGTGTGAAAAACCCCGGTAATCGATTGATCGTATTCTTCTGCCGCTTTCAGAAGGCTGTTTGTTTCCTCGTTTGCCTCAACAAGCAAATCATGAAGTTGTTGATACGTTAGGTATGCTTCTTGATTGGCCAGCTTTGCTGCCAAATCCAGATTATCTTGTAGCATTTGTAGCTGTGCATCCGTTCCTGTTAAAAAGCTTTGACATATTTCAATGTACTGTTCTGCGGTCTTCTTCTTTGCCGTGCGATTATCGGTTTCCCTTATCGGCGGAAAGGAAAGTGGGCTGAGCAAATCTTTCAACTTCTTCCAATCAGCCCGCATCATAAATTCTTTTGCCTTTTGGTTCTCAGGATCTAGCTTTATGGCCTTATCTAGCCAAACAAGTGCCAAGGAGTCCTCCGTATTTCGGCCAAGTCTTGAAAGCGCCGCAAGTGTTAACAACTTCGATGATGTAATGGGATTGGACTCATGACTTATTGCGGCCACTAACTGGCTTTGATTGCGAATAATCCCTGTTTCGTTCAGTTCCCGTTCCCACTTTATGATTTGCTCTTTTGATTGTAAACGCTGTTTTTCCTGTTGTGTCAAAATCATCACTTCTTTTTTGAAATTTCCTTTTTATCTTATCACACCCAAAATCTTTTCACTAAATAAAGAGTTTAAAAATAGGAAAAGGGCCTGAACTTGTGGCTCAGGCCCTTTTTGAAATAAGTAAATGATTTATGTTTCATCCTGAATTTCTGCTTTGAAGGAGTCAATGCTTTCCCGTCTGCGCTGATTCTTGGCTTCAATTTGCTGACGCTGCTGTTCACTATCGGTAAATTCTAGAGATTGTTCCGCTTTTGCAATATTTTCGGTAGTATCCTCAATCATCGCCTGAAGCTTTTCAGCATTATCACTGCGATCATCCGGTTTAGGTTGGTTATTAAAAGCCATCGGGTATATTCCTCCATAAAAGTTTATTTGGTACAAATATAGTTTGTTACCGGATGAAAAAAATATCACAAGAATCGAGAAATTTTCACGATTTCACGACAAAAAAGACCTGCTGGCTATAGCCGAGTAGGTCTTGTATCAATAAATTATTCACCTTTGGTTTGCATAACTTGGGCGTGTTTACCTGAAGTATCTTGCATCTTCTTCCCTTTATTTCCGCCAAACCCTCGTGGTTGTGTTCCAATGTGATCTGGTTTAAAACGTTTTGTTTTATAACCTGTTTCATTACTCATCTCATGATCCCTCCTTATTTACATTTTGTCCATAAGGATGAAAAACCATGATTGGAAAACTTTGTATTACTCGGCTTTGCCAAGGCGTTTTTGTTCTAAGCGCTGTTCAATTTTTTCCATCGCAGCACGATCTTTTAACAATTGTGATTTATTTTCTGATACTAGTTCTGCAAAGGAACGTTTTCTTGGTTTTCTCATTGGTATCACCTTCCTTATATCCTATTGTAACAGTTATTATGCCCGGAAACGGTTGCAATTATTACAACTTTTTGAAAATTATATCGATTTTTTAAAAAGAAGGCTGTGTTAAAGAATATAATTGATATTGATCACAATGTTGATTGGAGTGGAAGGCGCGAGACTCCTGCGGGAGCAGCGGGACAGGTGAGACCCCGCAGGCGCTTTAGCGAGGCCACTGAAAAAGT
>NZ_JBIVOP010000035.1:0-24322 GCF_044754175.1 Neobacillus sp. NPDC093127 | reverse complement strand
TTTTTTTGAGGGTTTTGGCTACTTTTTTGAGTGTTTTGGCTACTTTTCAGGGGCTTTTGGCTATTTTTTTGAGGGTTTTGGCTACTTTTCAGAGGGTTTTGGCTATTTAGACATTTACTGGAAAATACAACAGTTATAAAAACCATTTTTTCTCCCCTTTTTTACTAGAAAAAATCTTAGACTTGGAAGATATACCCCCTTTGGATTATTTGAGGTATTCCCTGCGTGGATACCTCTTTTTTTTCTATTTTAATAGTAAACTAATTCTTCAATGATTTGGCTTTTTCCTTTTTTCCACACCTCCCCCTCCTCTAATAGCGGTTTTTTGGGTATAATAAAGGAATATGGATTTTTTTAACGTGTTTACCGTTTTATTAATGATCGTTATTTTTCAATAGAGGGGCTGCGGTCCTAATGGGGCAGCCTTCGGGATATATATTTTTTTAAAAAAACAGGCTGCGGCCTTTGCGTTTACGATTTTTATTTTTCAAAAAAAGGGGGCTGCGGCTTTGGAGGCGACACAACAGATACTAAGCCTGGCCGATGAGCTTGGCGAATTATTGCATCCAAATACGGTCGAGGATGCGAAGCTTGTGCAAAAGGGCTTGATGCTGTACCGGCAAGGGCTGGTTACGCAATTACATATTTCGGATGAAACGGCGACGGCGACGGTGCAGGATGTGACGCCGGTCAAGGTTCTGCTTGATTTCACCTTTTTAGGGATGAGCGAGTGTTCATGTCCGACGGAGGGGCTATGCCGGCATCAAATGGCGGTGTTTTTCAGTGCTTATGCCCGGTCTGGGGCAGGCAGTGTGGGCGATTGGGTGACAGGGTGGCGCGAGCCGATTCGTGAGCAGAAGGCTGCTGCGGGCTGGGGGATGAAGACGGCGAAGGATTTGATCAAGGCGAACGGAGTGCTTCAGCCGGATTACAGCCGCTGGGTCCACTCGTTTGAGGTGAGTTTTGATACACTCCTTGCTTCGAAAAAGTACACGAGCCCCTTTGTGATACCGGAGCTGTTTGGGATTTACGAGCGCCGGATCCATGCCAGTGCCCCGGTGGAGCAGGAATGGCGCCTGTTGTATGAGCTTGTTGCGATTGTCGTATCGTTTCGGAAGCTGGCGGTGCTGGCTGAGCAGTTTGACCACAAGGAGGATGTGGTCAAGCGGGCCTATCTCCATTTGTTCCATAATATGATGGATGACGCCGAGGAACTTGCTCATAAAATTGGTGTGCAGACGACGCCGTTTGCCTTTGATGAGTTTATCGAGAAATTAAAGGACGATGCCATCGAATTATTGACGGCCTCACACGGGCTTGAATATGAACGGATCTTTTTGTACCGCTTGTTATGGGTTCATTTTTTCAAAAAAAAGCCTTGGCGGGAAGAGGAATTAGAGAGGATTCGGGTGCGCGGCAAGGAGCTCCAGGATTGGGAGAATCCCGTGCCGCTGGCGGTGGCGACGATTCATTTGAATCTTTTGCTCCAGCATGATGAGCTGGCCTTAAAATTGATGGCGCAAATTAAGGATGATCTGTTCACACCATATTTGGTTTATTGGATTGATTATTTGAGTCAGCTGAAGGCGTGGAGACGGGCTGGGCCTGTGATTGAGATATTCGTGCACAGGGTCAAGGGGTATTTAGAGCATCTGGGTGCCTATCATAGCTGTTCCGTGTTTTCGCGCAATGCGCTTCGTTCGATTATGAAGTACTGTGCGGAAAATGACCGGCTGGATTTGTACGAACGGGCGCTGCTCGCGATGCTTCCTTATAGTTTTGCTGATTATGAGTATTTGCTGTTCGAGCGTCGGCAGTACGACCGCTGGGGTGAGCTTCAGGCGCTGGCGGGTTTCGATTATTACGATTTGCCGAAGGACCGTGTGAAGCTTGTCGAGAAGGAGCGGCCCGAGGTGCTGCTAGCGATGCTCCATCAGACCGCCCAGCGAGAGATTGATCAGAAGAATCGCGCCAGCTACCGATTGGCGGTCAGGCATTTGAAAAAACTGCGGACACTGTACAAGAAGCTGAAACGCGTCGACGACTGGCAATACTTCATCGACACCCTCCTCGAGCGGACAAAACGGCTCCGGGCCTTCCATGAAGAATGCAGTCGGAGCAAGCTGATTTAGTCCGGTGGGGGTGGTGTCATGGGTTGGGTGTCAGGCACCGCTCGCAGGGTGGGTGTCAGGCACCGCTCGTGAGTCTGGTGGGGGTGGTGTCATGGGTTGGGTGTCAGGCACCGCTCGTGGACATTTGTCCGCCTGGGGTGGACACTTTGATGGAAATATTATGATTCGCTGATAAAATTGAAAATTCGCCGATAAACATACAAAATTCGCCGATAAATCAGATTTACTAGCCAATACGTGTAATTTTACACCATATTAGTGATTTTTTTGGAGGAGAATTGTGGTTTAAAACAACATTCTTGACGATAACAGCCTTTTTTATAGAGTTTTGTCTATTTTAATAAAGGTTTTGTCTATTTTTAAAGGGGTTTTGTCTATTTTCGGAGGGGTTTTGTCTATTTAGACATTTTCTGGGTATCCAAACGGCTCTTTTGCCATTATACGTCCCTTCCCCACTAAAAGGAGTACGCTGTACGATGCTGAATACAAGGTTTTTGAAATTGCTGACAACTAAATTAGGAGATGGCCGCTTCCTGCTTACGGCCCAAGATGTGCGTGGTCATTTTCGGGCTCCGTCGATGTGGAAGAACCTCGTTTTTAGCAGTCACGCTGAGAGCTTCTTCGGGACGGTGCTTGAGTCGGAGAAAGTGGACGGCGTTGAAGGGGTTGTGGTCAGCGGCTGGCAGCTGGTCTCGCTTTTTGCCAAGGAGTCGTTTAATCGCTTCATCGAATGGGACTGGAATGAGGAGTCTGAGATTTGTCTTGCCTCCTCCCTCGCCCTTTATGAAGGCATCTTGGAGAAAGACTGGCTCCCGGACTTTTCGGTGTGGGAGCACGGCGATTTCCGCTGGAAGCTGCCGGAGCGGGTCAAGGATGAATTCGCTCCGTCCTTTTGGGAGCAGGAAATTGCAGATGAGACGAGGGTCCAATCTGAGGTTGGACTTGGCGGGTCGAACCGGCCGGGCACGGCTTTCGAAGATAAAACTGCCGGGCCGAACCGGCCACACACGGCTTTCGATTATCTCTCCGATTTGTACAATAGCGCCCTCGATGCCTATTTAACCCGGAATTCAGCGATGAAAGAGCTGTTCGGGCCGAAGCTCGACTTATTGAAAAGGCAAAACATTTCTGGCGGCGAGCTTGCCCGTTATTTTGATGAGGAAAGCTGGCTCGAGTGGGTCGGCATTAAGGAAAGCGACACGCCGTTTACGATCGGGCTCCGGTTAGATGAACCAATCAATGGTGAAGGCGCGTGGACACTGGATGCTTTTTTGCGTGGTAAAAAAAATGTCGATGAGATTTATGATGTTGAGGGTGCCGCCAAGATTCCTGCGAAGTGGCGCCCATTTTTGGAGAAGGTTGACCACGAGCAGGCTCGGTGGGTGCGGCTGATCCCTTGGCTTGGTGAGAACCATGGGGATATCGTGGATACGGCCGAGGCCGATTTGGCCGCCGCCGCCGCGCAGGATCGACTGAAAACCCATCTTACCGAGGAAGAAGCCTGGATGTTCCTAACCGAGGCCAGTGAAACGCTGGTGGCGCTGGACATTGAAATCCTCCTCCCTTCCTGGTGGCAAGCGATGAAAAATGCCAATTTGAAGGTGAAGGCGTCGCTGAAAGGATCGTCCAGCCACCGTCCGTCGTTCGTTGGCCTGCAGGCGATGCTCGATTTCAACTGGCGTTTTTCAATGAACGGTGTCGACTTGTCCGAGGATGAGTTCGGCAAGCTGGTTGAGGAAAAACGACGGCTTGTTTATATCCGCGGCCGCTGGGTCAAGCTGGATCCGCAGTTCATCCGCCAAATTCAGGATTTGATGAAGCGGGCAGAAAAGGAAGGCCTTCATGTCCGCGATTTGCTGGAACAGGAGCTGGTGGAATCGACCGCTACGGAAGATGAGCTCGAAAATCCCAAGGCTTTTGCAAAAATTCAAATCGAATTGAACCGCCAATGGAAGCAGATGGTCAAGCAGCTTTCGGAAGTGCATGAAATTCCGTTGGTGGACGTACCTTCAGGGCTGAACGGTGAGCTTCGTCCTTATCAACATCTTGGCATGAGCTGGCTCTGGTTCTTGCGCCAGTACGGCTTCGGTGCCTGCCTTGCCGACGACATGGGCCTCGGCAAAACCGTTCAGCTCATCTCCTATTTGTTGAAAGTGAAGGAGATCGTTGGGGATGAATTGACGGTGGTGCCTGACACCCCTCCTGCCAAAACCCGTCGCAAAAAGGAGGATGAGGCTGTCCCTGCCAAGGTTCCGACGAAGGCGGCGCTGATTATCTGCCCGACTTCGGTGCTCGGGAACTGGCAGAAGGAGCTGGAGCGCTTTGCTCCGGAGATGCAGGTGTATTTGCATTACGGTTCGAACCGGCTGAAGGAAGAAGCTTTTTCCGAAAAGGTTCAAGCTGCCGACGTCGTTCTGACTTCCTACGGGCTGAGCCACCTTGATGCAGCTGAATTCGAGTCGATGATTTGGAGTTCGATCGCGATTGACGAGGCGCAAAACATCAAGAACGCGCAGACGAAACAATCGAAGGCAGTTCGCAGGCTTCGGGGCCGCCATCACATCGCACTGACCGGAACGCCAATGGAAAACCGCTTATCCGAGCTGTGGTCGATTTTTGATTTTACCAATCACGGTTATTTAGGGAGCTTAGGGCAATTTCAGAAAAAGTTCGTTATCCCGATTGAAAAAGATGAGAAAAAGGAAAAAGTACAGCAGCTTCAAGGGTTAATTCGGCCATTTTTGCTGCGCCGCACGAAAAAGGATGAAGAGGTTGCGCTCAACCTTCCAGACAAACTGGAGCAAAAAGAATACTGCCCGCTCACGGCTGAACAGGCGTCGTTGTATGAGCAGCTCATCCACGATACGTTTGCCGAGATTGAAAAACTGTCTGGTTTCGAGCGCAAGGGGTTAATTTTACAAATGCTTAGCCGCTTGAAACAGCTATGTAACCACCCTGCACTTTATTTGAAGGATAAATCGGCGGGGCGTGAGCTTCTCAACCGCTCTAATAAAATGGAGAAGCTTGTCGAACTGATTGGCTCTGTTTTGGACCAGGGCGAGAGCTGCTTGATTTTTACTCAATATATTGGAATGGGTGAAATGATCAGCGCCGCGTTGAAGAAGAAGTTTGGCGTAGAAGTTCCGTTCTTGAATGGCAGTGTGCCGAAGACGCAGCGGGATACGATGATTGAGCGCTTCCAGAACGGCGAGTTTCCGGTATTCCTGCTGTCCTTGAAGGCCGGCGGAACTGGGCTGAACTTGACAGCGGCGAATCACGTCATCCACTACGACCGCTGGTGGAATCCGGCTGTCGAGAACCAAGCAACCGACCGGGCTTACCGGATTGGCCAATCCAGATTCGTGCACGTGCACAAGCTGATATGCACCGGAACGCTCGAAGAGAAAATTGACGCCATGCTTGAAAAGAAACAACACCTCAACGACCAAATCATCACCAGCGAAAACTGGATCACCGAACTTTCGACAGACGAGTTGAAGGATTTGGTGTACTTGGGGTGAGTGGTGAGGGTGTCAGTTGAGGGTGTCAGGCACTATTTCCCTAATAGTGGAAATTGGTGTCAGGCACCGCTCATGGACATTTGTCCGCCTGGGGTGGACAGTGGTGTCATGTCCCATCCTCCGGACTCTATCCCCCCTGCAAGCAAAAAGAAATCCAACAGCTTTTGCAGCTGTTGGATTTCTTTTTGTTTATGGCTTTATTTGGCCGAGTTCTATTTGTTTGACTGGCACAATATTTGGCATTTCCACAGTCAGCCTTGCGGGCGGGCTGCTATTCCAAAACAACAATTTTCACTGTTTTTCTGCCCCATTGCAGCGCTTGTGCTGTCGTAGGCAGTAACACGTCGATTTTATGGCCCTTGATGGCTCCGCCGGTATCACCAGCAACAGCCACGCCGTAACCTTCCACCCAAACTTTACTTCCTAGTGGAATAACTCTTGGATCGACGGCAATCAATTTCATATTTGGGTTGGCCTTAATATCGTAGCCGGCCGCAGTAATATGATAGGAATCCTCAGGTGTGTAGGCAGTGGCAGTTACGTACATTTCCTTGCCTTTTATGGCGATGCCCACATTGCTTTTTGCTGAAGAGGTGGACGAGCTTGAACGTGAGGTTGCTCGTGCACTTGCCTCTGCTTGTTCTCTAGCAATCTTTCCTTGGATATCTTTCATCTGCGATTCAATCCCTGCTTTTTCTTGTTCGGCAAGGGATGCCTGCTGGGCGATTTGATTGTATTTATCCTGCATCGCAGTCATGGCTTCTTGTCTTTTTTGCAGATTTTGATCTAGCTCAGCCTGCTGTTTAGCAATATCCTTTTGTTGATCCTCTAAAACTTGCTCTTGCTTATCTATCTCTTTTTTATCTAGTTCAATCTGTTGAAGATCTTCCTTCTGTGCTGTTAAAATGCTTTTGTCCGCATCCATTAATTCCGATGCCGCACTCGCACGCTGGATGAAATCTGAAATACTATTAGACTCAAAGAATAGGTTAATCATAAGATTAACACTATTATTTTGCTGCATGGCGACTGCCCGCTGCTTCATAATCCCTTTACGGCCAAGGATTTTGTCCTCGAGCTCGACAATCTCTTCTTTTTTCTTTTCGATGAGTTGGTTCGACTCGTCTATTTTCTCCTGAGTCGTTGCCATGGCTTCTTTGTTCTTTGTAATATAACTATATAGAGATTCTAACTCTTGCTGTATTTTTTGGATCTCTTTATTAACAACCTGCTTTTCTTGTTCCTTTTGCTCTACGATTTTTTGTTGGTCGTCAAGCGCCTGCTTGGCGTTATGTAGGGCTTCCTTACTTGTTTGTGCATATGTATTTGCAGTACCTGATACACATAACAGGGTTGTAAGTAACACGAGAATTATACGCTTAAACGTCATTTGCATACTCTTTCTCCTTTCCTTAGTACTATAGTTATATCAGAACAATATGCCAGTTATGTTACAAAAATATTAAAAGCGTATCACAATTTGTCTTATAACAGGAGAAAGCGCCACTTCTGTGTCATATTTGTGTCATTTTAAAGGGGTGGATGGAAAAAGGTTCCGGATGTGATTCCGGAACCTTTTTTATGCTGCCTTTTGTGGTGTCAGGCACCACTATCATCTTTTTAAAAGGTGCAAGGAGTGTGCTTTTCAGCCTCCCTATTAATCTCTACTCATCCTCTAATTCCCTGCCCACGTGCAAAACGCGCTCCTTCTTCTTTTTCCTTGCTATCATATTTCGATCCGGAAATATTTTTAAAAAAGTGACCTTGCTTCCTTCTTTAAAGGCAAAATTGGTAAATACATCGAAAACGTCTTTATCGGTTAGATTCTTATCGCCTGCTAAAAGCTGTAGTGACTTATTGTGGTACGTGAAATGGATGTTTTCTTCACAGAAGTGGATAGAAATATTTTTCCTGCTTCCAATGGGGATGGACTGATAGGGAGTAATCTTAGTTGTGTGGGTTGACTGTTTTGAAAGACAGATTGCATCGCTAAAACCGGGTTTACTCTTAAGCTGCAATTCTTTATTACGTTTTTTTGCACCAATAAATATTAATGAATGCTGAATTTCCTCCATGCAATAGGACCCCCCAATTTTACAAATACTTACACCATCATTTATTATTCGACGATAATTTACATTTTCCTTCAATTGGGGTTTTTCGAAATGACCATTTCTGCAACATCACCGCCCGTTGTGCACTATTTCCACAAATACAATTGCGCATTTTCTGCACATTTGGACATTGCCGCTCATTTATCCCGTTAAGTTAAAAACAATAAATGTTTTAATGGCGGTGATAACGATGTCTTTAGCAGTAAAATTGAGGAATCTTCGCGATAATCAAAACTGGTCGCAGAAAACGCTTGCCAAGATGATGAATTTACATCGGTCTAAAATTAGTCGCATTGAAACAGGAAAAGTTATTCCTGACTATCAAACACTGGTTAAATTTGCGGAAGTTTTTAAAATTGAAAAAGACTATTTGGTAATGGAACTGGAACAACAGAACCGCAAACCTGATAAAAAGGGATACATAGCAAAGGAAAGCTTAGAGGATCCTGAATTGGTGATGATATCCCAGCTTCTCGAAAAAGAACCAGAGTTAAAAAAGATCTTGATCGAGCTTCATTTAATGGCGCCAAGACGGAGAGCCTTCTACACAGATATAATCGTAAGCACAATTAAAGTTAACGAACGACACCCAGACAAAATGTAGCTGGCAGAGACGGCGCCTACCATTTTGGGAAAAAAACGGCAACTAGTGCCTGACACCTTTTGCTAAAAACTGGAGAAAGGTGCCTGACACCTTTTGAAAAAAATAACCAAGTCCAATTCATTTTGATGAGTTGGACTTTTTTTATCAATTTTTAGCGAAACATAGGGAATTTGAAGTATATGAGACAAACTTAGCGAATTTATAAGCATTCGTGAGGCCATTTACCCAGATCAACGGATACCAAGTATAAGCCTGTATTTTCCTCTCTTTTGACCATTTTAAGAATATTCAAAATATGTGATAAGCTTAAGTGTGTTACTTAAAAAATGAATAAGAGGGGGAGTTTTTCAAGTGAAATTTCTAGCGAAAGGGATGTTAGTGCTGACTTTGATGTTTTCGCTTGCGGCCTGCGGGAGCGACAAAACATCGACGGATGGAATGAATTTGGTTGATGGCGGCAAGTTTACCTTCGCTGCTTCAGGTGAGTTCAAACCATTTAGTTATGTGGAAAAGGATGGCAACATGATTGGATTTGACATTGATGTTGCCGAGGCTGTTGCCAAGGAACTTGGCCTCAAGCCGGTCCAGAAAAAATTTAAGTTCGGCGGAATTGTGGAAGGCGTTAAATCGGGACGCTTTGATGCGGCCGTCGCCAGCCACACCATCACAGAGGAGCGCTTAAAAGCGGTCAATTTCTCCACACCATACTACTACTCAGGACCGCAGATCTTTGTCCGGCCCGACAGCACATTTAAAACCCTCGATGACCTAAAAGGTAAAGAAATTGCCGTATCAAAAGGTTCCACCTATGCAGAAATTGCCGCAAAAATCACCGACAAGATTATTTTGCTCGACAGCGATGTCAATGCGCTTGAAGCCCTGAGCAAAGGAAAGCATGATGCCGTTATCACTGATTTCGTCACAGGGAAAGAAGCGATTGGCGCCGGGATGAAGATTGCCGGAAAAGAGCTGCTCGGACGCAGTGAACAGGCGATTGCCGTTTCCAAGAAAAACGACAAGCTTCTGAAAGAAATTAATAAAGCGCTCGAAAAACTCCGTGAGAATGGGACATTGACTGAAATCAGCAAAAAATACATCGGCGAAGACATTACGAAAGATCCGGAAAAGGAATAACTGTTTCAATGGAGGAAGCATGATATCGGGTTGTTCCAAGAGGAATAACGGCGGCGGCGAATGACCCCCTACTCCCCAGGAAAGGAGGAATAGCCTTGGAATGGCTCAATCAATTTATCGATTCCTATCCGGTTTTTCTGAAAGGAATGCTGCTGACGTTTGAACTGACAGCGGTCGCCATTTTTATTGGTATTTTTATCGGTTTATTTTTTGCCTTTTTAAAAATATCAAAGATTAAAATTCTCGAGTGGATTGCCGATTTGTATATCTTTCTGATTCGCGGCACGCCGCTGATTGTCCAGATTTTCGTTTTCTACTATGGCTTGACTTCATTAAATATTTCGCAATTTTCGGCGGTGGTGCTGGGGCTTGCCTTCCATAACGGCGCCTATATCGCTGAGATTTTCCGCGGCGCCATCCAATCGATTGACCGCGGGCAGATGGAAGCAGGCCGCTCATTGGGAATGAACTTGAAACTGACGTATCGGAGAATTATCCTGCCCCAAGCGCTCCGCCGGGCGATGGCGCCCCTCGGAAATCAGTTCATTATCGCCCTGAAGGACTCTTCGCTTGCTGCCTTCATCGGCATGTACGAGCTCTTTAACGTCGCAACAACCTACGGCTCCAATTCGTTCGACTACATGACCTACCTATTAATTGTTGCCGTTTATTATCTAATCCTTGTGTTTATTTTTTCCATCCTTTTACGTTACGTCGAAAACCGCATGGTCATCAGCGACTAGCCTTGCCAAAAAGAATTTTTTAAAGAGGAGGAAAATCCTATGGCTGATTCCATCATGGTAAAGGTTGAAACGCTCAATAAATCATTTGGTGATCTTCATGTTTTAAAGGATATCGATATGACCGTGAATGATCGGGAGGTCGTTTGTTTAATCGGGGCCAGCGGTTCGGGGAAAAGTACACTCTTGAGGTGCCTAAATTTCCTCGAGGTCAAGGATAGCGGCACGATTTTTATTGGCGGTGAGAAAGTGGAGGAAGCCACCCATGACCTTAACCAGGTCCGGACAAGGGTCGGCATGGTGTTTCAACACTTTCAGCTTTTTCCGCATATGACCGTCATTGAGAATATTATCGAGGCGCCTATCCATGTGAAAAAAATCCCCAAAGACCAGGCGGTTCAAGAGGCAAAGGAGCTACTCGCGAAAGTCGGTCTCAGCGACAAGGAAACCGTCTATCCCGGCAAGCTGTCCGGCGGCCAGAAGCAGCGGGTTGCCATCGCCAGGGCGCTCGCGATGAAGCCTGATGTCATGCTGTTCGATGAGCCCACTTCCGCCCTTGACCCTGAACTCGTTGGCGAGGTGCTTTCCACCATGAAAAAGCTCGCTTTAGAGGGAATGACGATGGTCGTCGTTACCCATGAAATGGGCTTCGCCAGGGAAGTTGCCGACCGGGTTGTCTATATGCACGACGGCAGGATTGTTGAGGTTGGACCTCCCGACAAATTGTTTGGCAGCCCCACCGAGCAGCGGACAAAGGATTTCTTGGATTCTGTTTTGTAAAAATCCAATCAGATAAATTTAAAGGTGAACATCGAGGAAGCCGCTGACACGAGTTCAGCGGCTTCTTTTTTTAAGGCTGTTTTCGTAAAGAATGTTGTTATAACCCTCATTACGCTTTCAAAAATCGTTAAAATGGTGTAAAATTACACCTTATTAATAAGTGGAACAGATATATCAGCGAATTTTGGATGTTTATTAGCGAATCTACAATTTTATTAGCGAATTCGACCGATTTATTAGCGAATTTTCAATTTTATCAGCGAATCAATAAAAGCAACAATCTATTAGAAAAGAACCTTTTTAAAAAAATAAACTTGGCTGTTGTCTTACAAGTACTTCTGTTTTTCTATGTTCTAATTTGCAAGTGTCCAAGTTTATCTGGATTCGCAACCATATAAATCCGAGCGATTTGGTTGGCCTCGAATTCAAACGAAAGCACATATCCAACATAACCATTTATCGTTAAGACCACACCAGGACCCCCGTTTACCTCTTTAAATTCTAGTTTATAGTTTTCAGGAAGTTGTTTAAGAATACTTGAGAATAGAGAGACGATACGCTTTGATGTGTATATTGGTTTCATTGCAGTTGTTACCTTACCGCCGCCATCAGCGATAAATACAGCATCAGTTCGTAATAATTCCAGCATTTTATCAATGTTTCCTTTTTGAAAGGCAAGAGTAAACTGCTCAATACTGGACTTCATGGAGTGGAAATCAAGTGTGGACGTTTTCGGACTGTTAGTAATGCCCTTTTTTGACCGATGGTAGATCTGCCTGCAGTTGGTTGGGGATTTCTCCACGATATCTCCAATTTCTTCATAACTGTACTGAAATACTTCTCGTAAAAGGAAAACAGCACGTTCCACCTCCGATAACTGCTGCAAAAGCAGAAGATATGCTGTTGAAATCGATTCCTTCATCAAATAAAGATGAGAAGGTTCGTTTGCTTCTGCGACAATGGGTTCAGGCAGCCACTCGCCAACATAAACCTCGCGCTTACTAGCCGCAGATCGCAATTTGTCTATTGAGCTGTTCATTACCATCCTGCATAAATACGCTTTTTCATTTTCAATCTTCTTTTCGTTAGCTAAACGGCTAAACGTAAGGAATGACTCTTGGATAATATCCTCTGCATCCATGACACTCCCGGTCATTCGGTAAGCAATCGAAAACAACAAAGGTTTGTAAATTTGGTAGAGCTCAGCAGTTTCCAAAACGGTTACCCTTCTTTCACTAAGAACAGTTCGTTCGTTTTTACTATCTGTAGCGCGGCACGCTTCCCGCTGGCAACAGCAGCATCTGCTAATACTTCTTCATGTCCACACCAATCCCCTGCAATATATATGCCTTTCATTTGCGGTATGGCTGGCCCCGGATTTCCACTTCGTTTCAAATGAGGAAAATCATGAACGACAGTCATTTTTGGTAAAAATTGTTGTTCTACCACATCCTTTCTCCAATCAGGATGAAGCAAATCCATAGCTGCCTCTAATTGCTCTTTATCTGCTTGTGGATGAATGGATTGATCGATAGGGTTATGGTATTTAACTAGGCTCACAACGATTGTGCCATTATCACTTAGTTTTGCTGCTCTGGATTGATTTGTGAAAAACAATGATTGATCAAGACCTAAGACAAATTGATGATGAGGATTAGGCAATTTTTTCATACCTAAATCCAAGCAGCATGCGGTAACCGGAATTGCCTGTTCGGTCCATGTCCGCAGTGATGTGTGGTCTGAACCATTAATCATATTCAATGTTTCTTTCGGGGGAGCGGTTATGATGCAGTCAGGGACCGTAAATACCTCCCCATCTGAACATCGTATGCTTTGAAACTGTTCATGATGTTCAATTTCTATTACAGTTTTACTGTTGAAAAATTCCACATCAGCCTCTGCTGCCTGTTTCTTTAGCTTTTGAATGATCGTTTCCCAACCACCGTCCACGTATAAGACTCCGTCTAACCCGCGTTTCACCTGCTTCAAAACTGGTTTTGCCCGCTGTACTGTTGGAGCGCTGGTATAAGTGGTCAATCGGCATAATGAATAAAAAATATGCCTTACCATTGGGTCGCTAATTTCCGCTTCTGCCCAGTCACTCAAACTTATCTCTGGAATGGAATCGAAGTTGCCCTTCATAAGCTTCAACATTAATTTCGAAAAAACGATTTTAGCTTTCCATGATAAAAGTGACGATGACAAAATGGAAGAAAAATTAGTTGGGATTGTATAGACTGCACTTTTCCAAATTCCTTGAATTTGAACCGACTTTGAGGCATCTTCACCCGGAAGAGTTATCCCTAGTTCTGTTAGAATCTTCATTGCCTGCCCTTCTAAATACAAGCCATGGGCTCCTAAATTCATCAGAACTCCATTTTTATCATTGGTCATCGCTCTTCCGCCGAGGCGGTTTGATTTTTCCAACACCACTACCTTTTTTCCAACTCTGGCCAAAAAATTCGCTGCTGTCAATCCAGCAAGCCCTCCACCGATAATCGCCACATCAAAGTTATTCATAAAAAATCCCCTCCTACATTTTGTTCTGTAATCAAAACGAATAAGGTGGGGTTTTTGTGACATCATTGATAAATGATTCGTAAAAAATCAAAGAAGCCGCTGATCCATTAGGTTCAGCGGCTTCTTTTTAAAAAAACAGGGGGGTTTTTCTGTTAGTTTTCCCCGTCTGGTGAATTTTAAACCTATTTATAAAAAAAATCCCGGCAAATTTCTGCCGGAAAAAATTGAGGACGCATCGGGGAGATGTTTGATTCTCTTTAACTACTAATATTGGCTGCGGAGGAAATTTTTCATAACACTCGCCAGCAAGCGACTCAAATGGTGCAAAACAGGGGCGATTTGTTTGAATGGCTTTGGCATCGGCGTTTTTTTTTGAATGGCATTCGCACTGGCGACTTTTATGTGCAGTGGCAAAACGGCCATAGCGATATTTTTAAATTTCATGGACAGGAGCGAATCGGTCATAGCGATTTTCCAGCTTAAACGTGAACGGGAATATTTTCTGTAGATTTATGTGGATGTCTGGAGTAAATTCTGATGGGGCCTGTTTCCCTGTGTTCAAACTGCTGCTCCTTTATAATCGATTCCAGCTGGCTGACGCGTTTTTGCAGACTGTCGACATTATGATTGGCTTTTCCGACCATCTTAATTAAACTTTCAAGCAGCTGCTCCAATTTGTAGGCATCGTCATCATGATTAACCAACCGGCACTTCCTCCCTTTTTTGCTCACTGCCCGCGGCAATCGGTTTTGGGCCTAAGAAGCGGATTGTTTCGGCAATTACCTCGGTGACGTACACCCTTTTCCCCTCTTTATTCTCGTAATTCCGGGTTTGCAATCTGCCCGTGATCCCGACGACGGAACCCTTGCGGCAATATTGGTTCGTGTTTTCGGCGGCCTTGCGCCAAAGTGTGCACTGAACAAAATCGGCGTCAATCTCACCATTGTGGTTCCGGTAGTGGCGATTCACCGCTAGCGTTATGTGGGCAACCGACGTCCCTTCTGCCGTCGTTTTTAAATCCGGGTCCCTGGCCAGTCGACCGACAAGTGTGACCTGATTGATCATGTTTACATCTCCTTTTCGCTTGATGGTTTTAGCATAGCTTTTTGGCTCCATGGATGTAAAACAGTGAAAAGGTATTTATCGAGGCTGCTTACGCACGAAAATCATCTTATCAAGGGGGTTTTGGTTATATTTCGTGGGTCTTTTGACTCACTACCACACTTATTCAAATTTCGACAAATATTTTTCGACATTTGCTTCTGGCTAACGTGTGTTATAATTTAGGAAAAAATAAACAGGAGGCCGCCATGAAATCTTTTAAGTTATACTCATTGGAAGTTGTCGATGACGACAAGTCGGTGGAAGTTCCGCTAACAGATGGCTTGATTATCAATAAGGAAGACGACCGCTACACTTGGCTGCTTGAGGCTTATACAGATCTGTCCCTCTATGATTATTTTGAAAAAATATCCGAACAAAACCGCGACATTATCGTCGAAGCCGTTATTACCAAGAAAGAAAACGACCCTGCCTATTTTCAAACGAAAATTTGTTCATTGACGAAGTTTGAAAATCATATCAGCGTTTTGTTCGAGGGCCATCTGCGCCGTAATAAAAGTGACTACGCAGAGCTATTGCTCGATGTCCTCCTTCAAAAGGGCCTGAATGGTCCCGAACTTCTCCAGGAATTCCGTGAAAAAATGATGAGCAAGCCGAAGATCAAAGTGAATAATCGATGAGGTTGGCAGAAAAAAAACAGGCTTCGCATTTTTTATAAATACGAGACCTGTTTTTTTCAACTTTTATTCCTTTTTTCCCCCAAGTGCAAAGGTAATTTCCGCTTCGCAGGCAATTTCGCCGTCAACTGTCGCAACTGCTTTGCCCTTGCCAATCGGTCCGCGCAAGCGTACAATTTCGACTTCAAGTCGAAGTTGGTCGCCCGGCTTCACCTGCTTCTTAAACCGGCAATTGTCAATTCCGGCAAAGAACGCCAGCCGGCCGCGATTTTCCTCTTTTTTCAAAACAGCGACAGCCCCGACCTGCGCAAGTGCTTCAACGATTAACACGCCAGGCATGACTGGATAATCAGGAAAATGCCCATTGAAAAATTCTTCATTGGCGGTAACATTTTTAATTCCAACCGCTCGTTTTCCTTCTTCCACTTCCAAAATTCGATCGACCAGCAAAAACGGATAACGGTGCGGAATAATTTCTTTAATTTGATCAATATCAAGCATGCGATTTAGTACCTCCTAATAAGAACAAGTATTATTACCTATTCTACTATTAATCGTGCACAAAAGGGAAGGGCTATCTCACCCTTCCCCATTATTAATACTGTCATAAAAGCGGCCGGGTTATTTCTTTGCCCCATCTTTGCACAAAGTCCCCCAGCCTATTCCCTTTTATCCACTAAATCACGAATATGTGTCCAGGTAGACTCCTTAAATATATCTGCGACTTTCCCATTCCCAAGGACACCGTAACCAACGGCAGCACCAGACGTCACCCCGACGAGGATGGATATAATCAAAAGAAGAAGACGAAGCCAAATTGGAATCAGGCGGATGCGGATTCGTTTATTTTTTTGTGATGCCGCCTTTTCCCCGTTTGCCTTCTTCTCGTGGACATTTATCTTTTGCTGCGATTCAAATTTTGCCTTTTTGTATTCTTCTCTCGTTTTCGCCTGTTCTTGGCTTAAATTATTTACAGACATTTATTTAATCCCCTTTGGCAGAAATCCGTACAAACGCCGGCCCCGGTCCCAGTTTATTAATACATATAATAACCATTTATAGTTTTTATCTCTTTTTTTAAAAAATTTCCTTGTAATTATTCTATTATAAAATATTATTCCTCATTACAGGTTAACTTTTTGCAGAAAAAAGTCAATCCCTGCAAAAAATGTGCAATATTTGCCGATTCCACCATTTTTCCACGGGGGTGAAAACCCGGCGAATTCCAGGCAAAATAAAAAAGCCCAATGACCAAGGCTTGTTCCGCCTGTTTCATTAGACTTTTTGTGCACGATGAAACCTTGCTGGTCGAAAAGTCTACGGCAGCGGTTCCTCGTTCTATTTTTTTAAAAATGTTCTTACCCTAACTTCCGGTTCGGAATCCGGTCAATATTATCAAGCATGATGCCTGTTCCGATTGCCACGCAGTCCATTGGATTTTCCGCCACAAGGACTGGAACTTTAAGCTCGTCAGCAAGGAGCATGTCAATGCCGTGAAGCAAGGCCCCGCCTCCGGTTAAAATCACGCCGCGGTCAATAATATCGGCAGAAAGCTCTGGCGGAGTACGCTCAAGAACACTTTTTGCAGCCTGAACGATAACAGCGACCGATTCGCGCAATGCGCCCTCGATTTCCTCAGAACGAACGGTTATCGTACGCGGCAGACCGCTTACCATGTCACGGCCGCGGATTTCCATTTCTTCCGAGCGTGAACCTGGGAAAACAGTACCGATATTGATTTTAATATTTTCAGATGTGCGTTCACCAATCAACAGCTTGTACTCGCGCTTGATGTAGTTGAGAATTTCCGTGTCGAACTTGTCGCCGGCCATTTTAATGGAAGAAGAAGTGACGATATCGCCCATTGAAAGAACAGCAACATCCGTCGTTCCTCCACCGATGTCCACTACCATATTTCCGCTTGGCTGGAAGATTTCCATCCCGGCGCCAATTGCGGCCACCTTCGGCTCTTCTTCAAGATAAATCTTTTTGCCGCCGCTTTTTTCTGCAGCTTCCTTGATCGCCTTTTGCTCAACGCTGGTAATGTTCGTCGGGCAGCAGATCAAAATCCGCGGCTTCGATAAAAAGCCTTTCACGTTTAACTTATTAATAAAATGCTTCAGCATTGCTTCTGTTACGTCAAAGTCAGCAATGACGCCGTCTTTCAACGGGCGGATTGCGACAATATTCCCCGGTGTACGACCGACCATGCGGCGGGCCTCTTCACCAACCGCCAGAACTTTGTTTGAATTCTTATCAATTGCTACGACAGATGGCTCATTCAAGACAATTCCACGGCCCTTCACGTGAATTAACACGTTCGCCGTTCCCAAATCAATTCCAATATCCCTTGCAAACATTCTCTTTTCTTTCCTCCTCAAAGCGGAATTCCACATGCATTTCCTAATTGTTTATTGTATCATATTCAATAAAATTTCCATACTTTTAATATAAAAAGTTGTAAATTTTTGCAGAATATTGTCGGAATAGTTGGGAAATGGAAAAATCTTTATTGGTGAACGGGGTTGGTTGAAATAAAAAAGCCAGTTCGAGATGCCGAACCAGCTGCACAGTGAAACCCTTTTCAATTTTAATTTGGATTTTTTCGATTCCTTCCTATGAGGCTTTACTTATTTGACAGCCTCGCCTTCCTTTTCTTCTTTTTGATATTTCATTTTGGTCGCCTCTCCACCCCGGAGGTGACGGATCGATTTATGATAATCTAGAATTTCTTTTACCTCGTTTGCCAGCTCTGGATTAATTTCAGGAAGTCTCTCGGTTAAATCCTTATGGACTGTACTTTTGGATACGCCAAACTCCTTCGCAATCACGCGAACCGTTTTCCTCGTCTCCACGATATACTTTCCAATCTTGATAGTTCTCTCTTTGATGTAATCGTGCACACTCTCGCCCTCCCTAATATGGATGTGAGAAGTGTGAAATAAGGGCCCGCTTATCACCTCGACCAATACTGCTCCGCACACTGTCCGCCCCACACTGTCCACTTCACGCTGTACACCCCACGCGGACAAATGTCTTTTTGTGGTGCCTGACACCAATAACACTATTTACACCATTTACACTATGCGGCTGAAGGTATGTAACCTTCTGATTTACAATGAATAATCATGTCCCCGACTGGATACCCGCTAACTTCAAACGACTCCTCACCTCAAACACTCTCTTTGTAAAGGTTTGTAACCATTTTATTAGCTTGGATACGGGTTTATGCACAAAATCCACATTCTGGACTAGTCCATTCCAGAGTCATTTGAAAATAGGACAATTTTACTTTTTTCGACATCCCGCTAAAAGCCCGCTGCGCCTGCGTTTTCCCTAGGAAATACACTGGCCGGCGCATTATTTCCTGAGAAATTTGTCGAGCGAAATAATTATTCTAAATGCTGAAGACGTGGGAGTTTCTCGTAAAAACTGATTTGGCATTCCAGATGACATTTTTCCATTTTAATACATTTAGAGGTCACGACCTATTATTGCGGTGTGTGTATGGAGCCGTTCTTAATCTAGTTTAATTTCTGCGACAACTGGCTATTCAGATCCGTTTTGCGACAATCTGCCCCTTTTCCATATGAAATTAATCCCTTTTGCCATTATAATAAAATGGTTATCTAGGTCGATTTATTGAATATGTACAATTGTGGGGGAATTTTACCGTGACACCATTTACCGAAAACGTAATTGAAATCATCCGCAGTATTCCCGAGGGCAAGGTGATGACCTACGGCCAGATTGCTGGGCTTGCTGGAAGCCCGCGTGCTGCCCGCCAGGTCGTCCGCATCCTCCATTCCATGAGCAGGGCGCATCGCCTTCCTTGGCACCGCGTCATTAATGCTAAGGGGCAGATTGCCCTTCAAGATGATGAGTCTTACAATGAACAGCTCCTGTCGCTTGAGGCTGAGGGTGTGGAAATAGGTTTGAACGGGGTAATTGATTTGGGGAAATATCAGTGGAGGCCTCATAACAAATAAAAAATAGATGCGGGAAGCACTTTTTTCAAAAAAGTTGCCCGCATCTATTTTTGTTGATTGTTTGGAAATGCAGTCCGGACGGGACCGGCGTCTGTCCCCTTACGTCCCATGGAGCTGAGACACAGCGCCTGTCCCCGTGTCCCACACCGGGTGCCTGACACCACTTTCCAAATTATCTCAATTTCATGTAGATGTTTTTTACTTTTTCCACAGGTATCTGTGAGCCGCCGCGCCCCTCGACATCTTCGACCATCATCGCGATCATGAGGCTTGGCACGTTTGTATTGTAGGCGATGAACCAGCCGTTTTCCGTTCCGGTTTCGCCTTGCTTCTGCTTGATCTCCGCGGTGCCTGTTTTTCCAGCAAGCGGGTAGTCCGCCATCTCCGCGCGATGTGCCGTCCCGCTCGCATCTGCGACCACCTTCCGTAAATCAGCGGCAATCAGCCCGGCCTGTTCGCCAGAAACCAGCGCCTCCTTCAGCACCTGGGTCCGCTGCTCTGTGTCCAGTAAAATTGGCTTAATCATATTGCCATTATTGACAAACGGAGTATAGGAAGCTAACAAATGAACAATGCTCATTTGGATTTGTCCCTGACCATAACCAGAGTCAGCGAGCGCAATTTCGCTCCCGAGATCGCCTATTGTTGATGTCGCAAGCGGGTAAGGAAAGTCAAACTTCTCTTCAAATCCAAACTTCTTCAGTCCGTCCGTAAATGCATCTTTCCCAATTTTCAACGCCGACTGTGCGAAATAAATATTATCGGAAAACACGAGTGCTTTTTCCAGATTTACTGGCTCAGTCCCCACGTGCACCCGCGTTACAAAGTAGCCGCCCCACGATTTATCCTTTTGCCATTTCGGCCCAAGGATGGCCACCTGCTCTTCCGGATTGACCGCCCCGCTCGTGAGTCCCACTGCCGCTGTGATTGGTTTCATCACAGACCCTGGCGCATAACCTTGCGTAAAACGCGTTGTTAACGGCTGGCGCGCATCTTCTTGCAGTGCTTTCCACTCATCTGCTGAGAAGCCAAGCGACGCTTGGTTTGGATCAAATGACGGGCTGCTGACAAGCGCCAGCGTTTCCCCGTTCACAGGGTTCATCGCTGCCGCTGTGCCTGCAGGTGCCCCTCCTGCCGAGTTCGCAGCGTCCGCTCCGCCAATCTCCGCACTCAATTCCGCATAGATCACTTCCTGCAAATCAGCATCAATGGTCAGCTTGACGTCCTTCCCGTCGACGACTGGCTTTTCCGCGAGCACCACATCATCAAAGTTACCCTTCTTTTTAATGATGATTTTGACGCCGCTTTCTCCCTTCAGCTCTTCGTCCAACACCTGTTCAAGGCCTCTTTTTCCAATCACGTCCTGACTGGTGTAGCCCTTGTCCTTCCGCTTCGCCAGCTCGTCCGCCGTAATCGCGCCGACATAGCCCACAAGCTGCGCCGCCGCCTCCTTATAAGGGTAAATCCGCGCATCCACCTTCCGCGTCTGCACCGGCCCGAGTGCGATCAGCTGTGCAACCCGGTCCTTGTCCTCCATCGACACCTTTTTCAGCGGCACAAATAGCCCGGGCTTCACCCAGCTCGCACTCAGCGCCTTGTTAATCTGCTCTGGGGTCATTTTTAACAGCGAAGCTAGCGGATCGATTTCAGACGCCGCAAGCTTGCCAGCCACCACACCTACCTCATACACCTGACCATTCGCCGCCAGGCCCGAGCCATTGCGGTCGAGAATCTCCCCCCGTTTTGGCGTGATGGTGCTTAAACCAATCGTGTCCCCTTCCTGCAATTTTGGAAAAATATATTCAGTATTCCAGTCTACATACCAGTTCTTCTTATTGTCTCGTTCTTCCTTTTGCAGCTGAGCTTTCTGGGTGAATTGAATCGTTCCTGCGATGCTGTTCATTTTAGCGTTAAAAGAATAGCGGGCTTGTTCTTGATCCTCCTTTTTATCCTTTTTTGGCCTTTTGAAGTCAATCTTGAGGTCAGTAATCTGAAGGTCTTCGTAGATTTTTTGATAGCGGCTTGTAAATTCTTCTTTGGTGATTTTCTCTTTCGCATCATTTGAAAGGTAATCATACATCTTAGCAAACTTTTGCTGCTTCCATAGAGCTATGTACTCGGCGAATCGATCCTCTGGCGTCGGCTCCTTACTGCAGCCAGCAAACACAAAAACCAGCAGCAAACCAAAAACCAACAGCCCCGCAAACTTCCTCAACCAAACCCCCTCCTTTTAAACACCATTCTAACATATATGCACGTACAAACAGTAGTAATACAATAAAGGGTGTCAGGCACCACAAAAAGACATTTGTCCGCATGGGGTGGACACTGCCGGTGGACTCTCTGGGTGCAAGCACCGTTTGGGGCTTTTTTTCGATTTCCTTTTGGAGACAAAAAAAAGAGGAAAGTATTCCCCTTCCCCTTTGGTACGATTTTATGAGTTTTTCTTTTCTGTCGTGTTTGTTGTTTCGTCTTGTCCGTCAGAGGACTGCTCGTCTTCTGCAGACTTCTCTAGGTCTTCAAGCTTTTGCTGTGTTTTTTGGCTTGGAGCCTCGATTGATTTTTTCTCGTTCAAAGACTTGGATTCCTGTAAAGCGCTCAACGATTTTCCAAAGTAGCTCGTTGGGTTTACAGCCACGCCGTCTTTACGAATTTCGAAATGCACATGTGTTCCAGCTTTTTCATTAAACAAGCTTTGCCCAGCCTTGGCAAGGACGTCGCCCTGTTTTACTTGCTCGCCAGCCTTAACCTTTATGTCTTTAACCGATTGATATTGCGTGACAATCCCATTATCGTGTTCGATTTCAATGACATTTCCTAGAACAGGGTCATCTTCGACACGAACGACAGTCCCGCTTAATGATGCAACAACATCAAAGCTTTCGCCGTCCTTCACGGTAACGTCGATACCAGTGTTTGGCTGATACTTATTGTTGTAAAAAACTAACGCCGCTTCCTGGTCTTCTGTTTTTCCATTGAAATCATAGAATTTCATTTTCACTACTGCGTCATCAGCCTTAGCCACCGGCATTTTGAAGCTTTCCAATGGTTTGTTAACTTCAACAGCTTTCGGCGGGTTCTTTTTGCCAGTGAGATCAGTAGAGTTATAATTGTACTTGTCTGTGTCACTGCTGCTCGCTTGGTACCATAGAACCCCGGTTAAAATGATAGCTGCACTTGCGATATAAATAGCTGGAAATACCCAACGCTTTTTGAAAAAGCGTCTTACGCTGGAACTTTGAGAAGATCGTTTGTTTTCTTCCTCTCTCATTTTCATCACCTCAGCAATCATTCTGAACAGATAAGTAGAATTATATACACTAGTCAAAAAAATTTTTTAAAACTTATTTTTCGACAGTGGCAAAGTTTTTATGCATGAAGGTGAAAATTATTTTTTCCAGCCTAAAAGAATAAGCATTCCAATGGCTCTGCAGACGGTTGTACTGGCTTGTACACCTCAGTTTGGCTTCAGTCAGGCCTGCCCTCGAGTTGTTTCTCCGCACCTCCCAATTCCCGTGTCCCTCTCTTTAATAGAGTCCATGATTTTGTATGTTTTGATAGTCTTGGCTTGGGGTTGTGATTGTGGGTTACGCCACCGATTATGGACCAGTCTTGTTCCCTATTGCAGCAGACTCTTGGGTTTTGGGTTGCGCCTCCGTTAATGGAATAGTCTTGTTCCCTATTTGCAGCAACACCTTGGCATTTGGTTTATGCCTCCGTCCATTGCGCTAGCTTCAAATCCCATATGCAGCCCTCTACGGCCTTGCTTGGCAGCGGTTGTCACCGGGCTGTGGCTGATAATATACCCGATCTTTATATTTTCCTGTAAAAGGTAAATTCATTGTGGATAGAATTTTTCCTGCAACACTAATGGAATCAATATGAAGGAATGCCCGGAGCTCAGCGTTTGTAATCGTTGGTTTTATTAAAAGAAAATAATCGTCAATTGCCGGTATATGTGCTGTTTTGGACTTCATGTCACATTTCGGACAGCACCAAGTTCCATACCGATAATCCATTGGTATAAAGTTACAAGTTGGACATTTAACTCCGGTGGGGATTTCAATTGGAGATAGGTTGAATTGTTTTAAGATATCTGGATTTTCCGGAGTGTGTTTCGAAAGCAGGAGACGTTTTAGTTTTCGCAGCTCTTTTGCATCTAGTTTATCATTTTGATGATAATTTGCTAATTGGTCTATTTTCTCTATCAAGACCTCACTATTGCAAATATGACGGGTGATAGGTTCGTTTCCGGGGTCCGATAGGATTAGAGTTTTTTCATTACTATTTACAAAAAGATAATGAACCGGAATATCCTTGAAATTATGGTCCTCTAACCAGCCTTTTAGCTTCCTTGATTGCAGCTGCGCCTGCAAAACGGGATTTCTGATTCTTTCCGCCTGCCCATTCCGTTTACAGGTAGCCTGATTAAATTCCTTTTCAAACTTCAATTCACCGCCCCTGTTTTTCACCTCAAGCACTAAGGCAAAGGCCGCGCAAATAACGAGAAAATCAATTTGGAAAAAGAAGCCCCTGTATTGCAGGCGAATACCATGGTAAATTTGGTATTTTGAATCAGAAAGCATACTTAAGTGAAAGTACATGGATTTCTCTCCCCGCTGCCCTGCCAGCCGGCTTTTATATTCGTTCATGACATCCGGCCATACAGGATGCTGGGCAGAGATTCTGTTAAGTAGTACTTCTAATTTTTGAATTCTCAATGATGGGGAACATTCTTCGATCAATGACATCAGTCCTTTCCTTTTAGGTTCTATTTCTCTTGTTCCCTTCCATTTTCCTGCAAAAATCGACATGAATTTATGTCTATTTCGTGGATATTTATTGGACTTATCCATTTTATTTTTACTTTGAATGGTGGTACTGTCGGGATCTGGGGATTTACTGTCTGATTTTGAGGATTTACTCTTCGGTTTTGGAGATTTACTGTCTGGTTTTGACTTTTTACTGTCCACTTTTTCTCTTTTATTATCCACTCCCCAAAATCCACCCGCAAACAAGTAAAAAAACCAGGCGGGCAGCCTGGCTCAG
>NZ_JBIVOP010000034.1:0-39589 GCF_044754175.1 Neobacillus sp. NPDC093127 | reverse complement strand
TTGTCTAATGAACGGTATATGTTATATCCCTTTAAATCGATGTCTTTATTGGAATTCCATGAAAGACTAGATTTATTCAAAGCTAATTTTTTTTCCATTAATAAGGTTGGAATAGTAGGAGCCGTAATATCCTTTGATTCAATAACTTCAATTGCATCGATATTAATATAAACCCCTTTACCTAAGTCGTTACCAACCAAACCTTTGTTTACCAGTTTAATAGTATGAATACCTTTTTCAAGAGACAGGTCTTCAAATACTAATTGAGAGTAACGAATATTGTTTGAAAAAAGATTCGCTTCTTTTACAAATACTCCGTCAATGTAAACATCTGCTAATCCATACCAAGGGCTAGTTAGAGCAATCCACCGAATCCCACTGCCGTAGAACGTTAATTCAGCCGAAGCACCTTTTTGATAAGTATGGATAGATGAATTATCGGTATAGAGTTGACTAGAATCTTTATACCAATATCCATTAGTAAATAGTGCAGAAGAAGAATCTTCAGTCCAACTTAAGGCTACACTATTGTCATGTTGAACAATAACCTCAGTGGCTGCACTTTCATTTTGAGCAGCATCGATAGCAGTTATTGCAATTTTCGTTCCAGCTACTTGCTTTGGAATTTGGATTTTGTATTGACCTATTGGATTAGCTGTAGTTGAACCAATGATGCTACCATTGACTTTAGCTACTACCTTAGCGTCCGCTTCACTAGTTCCTGTAATCATAACCTCAAAATCTCTAATAGGATTTACAACTGGTGCTTCAGGTGCAGTTTCATCAAGAATCGTATAATTAAAAGTTGCAATATCGCTATCTTCTGAACCAGTTGCTGTTGCCAATGCTTTAATTGTAGTGTCTTGGTTAATTAAGATAGGTGATGTGTATTTAGTGCTTGCCTCCGTTGGTTTATTACCGTTAGTTGTGTAGTAAATTGTTGCATCTTCGGTAGAAGTAGACAATTCGATTTTTATCCCAGCGGAAACTACTCCAGGAGCAACGTTGGATTTAACAGGAGCTACCTGAGTAATTTTGTGTTGAACAACTACCTCTTTTGCAATACTAACGTTTCCAACTGCGTCCGCTGCAGTTACAAAAATTGTAGTTCCCGATTTTTGTTTCGTAATTTGGATTTCGAAATGTCCTATTTGGTCAGCTTTTGCTGAACCGATTATTAGATTATTTACCTTCGCGACCACTGTCGAATCTGCTTCAGCGGTTCCTCTAATTACTTCATCTGCATCAGTAACTTGATCCACAACAGGTGCATCAGGTGCGATGACATCAATAGATGGCTCTATTGGACTAGCGGAGTTCCTTGGGTTGGGTGCAAGTGCAACAAAATCATTTTTATTATTGTCAGTATCCCAACCATTTCCTTTTCCAAGTGAAGGATTTTCGGTAGCATTCGGTCTACGGTGAGCACTTGTTGTATTAGATAAGGTAGGAGCTGCACCTGATCCTTCATAAGCATTTGCGGTAGTACCATAACCAATAAAATCTATATATCCAGTTGGGGTTGATCCAGTAGCTGCAGTAGTTTTATTGAATAATGCTACTTTCCCAGTAGTACCAGATAAGTTGAGATTACCTACAGGTAGAATATCTGAAGTAGGGAGATCTAATCCGGTGCTTCCAGAAGAAGCCTCTTGTATTAAATAATATCCATGAGCTTTAATAGTTCCTGATAGTTTAGTAACTGACCAAGATGTACCGGTGGCTCCAGCATATTGTACTGACCATCCTTCAAGTGAAACTTGCTGGTTAGTTGGATTATATAATTCAATAAAGTCGTATTTGTATTGGGCACCGGCGTTTCCTCCACCGCCATACACCTGACTAATCACAACATGATCTGCAATTTGAGCTTGGGCCTTATTGATGAATCCTGTTGGTAGGAAGGTAGCTAACAACAATACCACAGCTAAAACCATACTCAACAAAGGTTTTTTTGTCCTTTTTTTCATTTTCAATTTATCTTCCCTTCCTTTATAAATTCTAGTTAATTTAGTATTAACTAGAAATGACTCAAAATGGTTAAATACCAACCTCTCAAATCCCCCCTGTCTTAATAATTAATACAAGTAATATTTCTCTAAAACTGATTTCTGAATTATTTGACAAATATAGTCCCCTTTCTCTCTTTACATTACTAATTAGTCTATCTAGTAATGATTTTCATACAGTGATGTTAACTCCCCCCTCTCAAATCAATGAGAATCTTGATATTTAACAGATGGGATAAGTACTTTTATACCCACCAATAGTTTCCTCCAACAAAAGTAGGAGTCCTTAATAAACGATATTACAAATTGACTATAGGTTTTGAATATTGTTTATAAAATAAATAACAGAACCTTCTTTAAAACTCTAAATAATATGGTTGGTATATGGTTGGATGAGTGATTCAATTGTTTAAAATGAATTTTAGGAATCATTTAATTGAAAAATTGTATGTTTTCGAAAGGATGTTTTTTAGGTTAATAGGTTGTTAGAAATTTTGATTTGGATTATCTAAGAGGTAAAAAATCTTTATGATCAATTTAAGCTGGTGGACAAGGTAATGAAATATCCTGTAAAGAAGGGTCTAATAGCAATCAACAAATTTACTAAATTATGAAGGCAAGCTCTAATCTTGGTATTTGATACCATTAAAGATAATACTAATATCATTTGTTTAAATTTTCAATATAATATTGAAAATAAATAGTAAAAAATACCTAAATATTATTGTAATTCCGGTGCCTAGTCACCACTCGATTTATGTTGAGAATTGTAGAATTAGTGCTAAAATACTAGTGTTTATGAGGCTGGTCGGGACATTTGGGTCAAGTTGTGTGGCCGAGCCTAGGTCGTAACATATAGCTTGTGCGAAGCCCGTCGAGTAAGGACTAGCCATTCACTCGTAGCGATTCTTTAAGGGCAGCGGATAACCGTTGTTTTTAAGCGTAGACAGTTAGGAAATGGGCTGAAAGCTGTAAGGTTGAAGGGATTGAGCTTCGAAAACCCAATTCAGAAGGACTGATGCGTTGGATCTGTGCAGAAAGCATCATTTCAATCATCGTATATGGCAAGAGGATAGGAACCTTCTCGGAGACGTTGACCTTGGCACGTTACACATTGATATGTTACGGCAACTTGGGAGAACCTGCAGGTCTTTTCGCATAGTAGAGTAAAGTATGGCTTACAAGCGATACAAAGTGAGGAAAAAAATATCTTACAAGGAGTTGGATATCGGTCATAGGATCATGGGGAACGATTCTATTGTCGGAACTTACCACATGTAAATACCCTAAGAACTGTCCCAGTGTAAGTTATAACTAAAGATACGTTTGATAAATGGAGGAAAAATACTCGTATTTCAGCTGATAATATCCACCTGGAGATGGAAAATACTCTGTACTTTGGAACAGTGAAGATAAGTTTTTTATCGTGAGGGAAACGAACTCAATGAATATAGCGGAGTATTGCAAAAAAAGAGATAACGTAAAGGAAAATTGAAGCACCGGCATGGAACCTGCCTTACAGTTAAAGACTAGCATCTAATCTTTTGTTAAATGTTTAATTTTAATCCTTATTCCAAGCTGCAGCTTTCTTTAAATATTCTTCTGTAGCTTTTCTAACACTAGTCCGATTTATATCATTGCTACTATTTACTCTTTTTGCAAATCCTCTACAAAATTATCATCATTTAGTCTTTAATACTTTCTGTAGAATCAGCTATATATTTAATGTTGTCATTATGAGGTTAGACAATTCTGTGTGTGATATTTGTTAAAGTCTTCTAATTAGATATTTTTGTACATTATTAAATCTGATTTAAAAGGTTCATAACTTCATTAGCCCTTTTTTTAGCCCATTTTAAATCAGCAATGACTTTTTCTAGTTGTTCCTTTGTGCTAACTGGAAGATAGTGGTGACGGATGCAAACTCCTTCGAAGAATCCTCCAGCCCTAATTGACATATTCTGTTCACCTACTTTCGTCATTTCACCACCAGTATTTGAAACTAGTTCTTTTAATTTTATAAAAGTGTTCCAATTATCTAAATAAGCCTTTAAATACTGATCAATTTCCGAACCATCAATTGAAATAAAAGTTCCATTATACCTAAAATCAGGTCCTGGAAAGTAGAACTGAATCCTCCAATGATTCGTTGTGACGCTTAGTTTTCCTATATTCAAGTTGGGTAAAGATTGGATGGCTATGGGGTCAGACCCCCACTCAGCTAAAGTTTAAAGCGTTAAAGCTCAACGGAGGGCTAGTCTCTCTGTTTTTACCCTATTTGAACACGCTCTTACTAGATAGATCTACTCAATCTATTGATATATTTTTAGAACAGAGGTTTAGATTTTATTATTTTATTTTGCCCCTTTTAAAAGATAATGTTTTTATTTGATCAAAAATCAGTTTTTTGATGTCACTCAACTAATCTCAACAATCTGAAAATCATATGTTAAAATGGATATATAAAACATATTGGAGAATATTTGAATGAAATCTGTTGCAATTGTTATAGTTTCGTTTGTAATGATTTTTTGTCTAATTGAGGTGCTTCTTAGATTATCCGACAAACTATCCGGCAGATATAAATTTTTAAAGAAACCAGTCGGTTTCCTTGCTACTTTCTTATTCACTATTTCCCTTTTTGGCCTTATGTTATCTATTCCTGGTTACGTGATTTATGATATGTGGTCTAAAATTTCTGCGGATGATGGCAAAGATTATCATAATACTCCCTATGAAATAGGGCCTGCTGTGGAGAATAACGAAAATCCTGGCTATCATCAGGTTAAGGGTTATTATAGGAAGGATGGGACTTATGTAAGACCCTACATTCGTAGCAATCCAGATGGAAACCCAAACAATAATTTAAATCCTTAATTAACAAAGAGAGATCCAAATGAGTCGAGCTTCGGAATTTCGCGGTCAGACCCCCATCCCGTCATTGCCCAAGGGAAAACAAACGTGCTGGAATCTATTTATGTGTTAGCGATGGCAAAGTCACACCGAACCTCGAATGATAAAGAACTTATTCGCTGGGATCAAGAGTATGCTAAAATAGAGGGTAATAGATAGTGAAGTACTTCCGAAGAGGGGAATCAAATTAGGGGAGAAAAAATATTTTCAAAGGTCCCCCTCTTGGCGTTTAGGGGAGTCACATGCTCCTAAAAGCCTTAGGTTACCCTAATCTAGACCTCTTTTACGGTCCTGGAGGTCTTTGCCATATATTCGTAGTATGTTTTAAACTATGGATATATTCGAATTTAGTTGGTCACTCCCATTGGAAAGTGGGGTGATAAGATGAACGCCGAAACCTTTGGAATTATTGTTGCTAGTCTTCAATTAATGTTGACTTTTTTAACCCTGACTGTGGCAATAGTTGGTTTAGTTCAAAAAAAATAACTATCTTCATTTCCAGATGAAGATAGTTATTCGCCAAAAAGCTCTATATAGGGCCAACATATTCGTCTAAACCAGGTGTTCCAGCACTCTGGTTTTTTTGTTGGTAAAGTAGCTATTTCTAATTAGAAATGCCACGTATAAGTCCATTATAGCATATTCAATAGGAATTAATTCAATAATATTAAAATCCGATTTTGAACAGGAATTTCGGGGTCAGACCCCATAGCCATCAAGTTAATGAATTAAATTACAGAATAAGGATAAAACACTCCGTATTTCTAGTACTTTTATTGTCATTATTTTAAATCTACAAAAAAATGCATGACGAAATAAGCCTCTAAAGGAGACTTTAAAAAAATTATTGTTTAATCATTTATATGATGCCAAGCATTTTTAGAATATCGAGCTCAGTTGGCTTTCCCTTTTTACGAGCCTTTTTTCCATGCCGAATTAAGATGGTATAGAACTGATGGATTAAGACCATTCGATCTGTTTGAGCTAGAATCATTTGTGGCAAAATTTCACGAATAATTCCCATCGTTTTAAACTCGCTGAGTTCCATATCCTTTTTTTTGTAGAGGTAAAGTCGTGCCTGGAATGTAAAACGCATGCTAATCCAGATGGCAATTAAGACACCATATAAGTGGCATTCAAACCGTTCTTTCTTCATTTTTTTAACTTTGTCTAAATGAAAATGAGACTTCCATGTTTTAAACAAAATTTCCACCTGCCAGCGAAGTGAATACAGTAGGTAAAGGTCTTGCGGACTGATTTCTTCCTGTGGTATATTGGTGAACAGATAGTTATATGCTTGTTTTTGGAGGGTGCGGCTGGTCAGAGCCTTGCCCTTTTTCTTTTGAACCCATTTCTGTTTTCTCTGTCTACGTACCGCTTGCTCTTCCGTTAAACAATGTATAGAAAGGCGAGGTATGTACTGGCGCTCTGCGCCTAAATAGATATCAAGTAACTCCAAACTTTCGCCGGGAAGCAGCTTTTCCCCTAATTGAACTGGATCTAATTCGTGGAAAACTCCGTTTTCTTTTCGAAAGATTTTCATGTTTGATTTGAATCTTGTTACATAAAAAGCTCCACGTTGATCGGCCTCTTCCAAAAACTTCGTTGAGAAATATCCAAGATCTCGAATGAATAAATCATCCGGCATTATATTTCCTATCGTTTCCTTTGCATAAGAAGCATCATTTTCGTTACCTTCACGTACCCCGCCATATAAAAAGTCACCTGATAACAAATCATATTCCCACTGGACTTTTACCCCGGAGGAAGTTGGACCAGCATACCCTTCTAGGAATTGCATTGGTAGAGAGAATGCAGTCGAGTCCAAAATTCGGATGCGCGAAAATGAGCACCGGCTAAGTAATGGCTGATCTCTTTTAGAAAATCTAGACTGAACGAGTCGACACAATAGCTCTCTTAAAAAACAGACCGCCTTGGTCGAAAATCGCTGATTCAGTCCTTCTTCACTGATAGTTAGATGGTTTTCAAAATGAGGGTCCCAAGGACGAACGACCACCAGGCTGTGCCTTCAGAACACATAAGGCAAGAAAGGCTTCTGGAGTTAGTTGTCTTTTTCGCTTTAAAAATCCGGTTTCCCGTGCTAACTCTTCTAAAGAAGAAGTGGAACAATGTTCTTGAATATCTTTCAATAATTCATAAAAAAACGGGTCTTTTAAGATTTGGTTCATATAAAAATCCTTCCATTGATTTCTCAATGGAAGGATACTATAAAAATACTAAATTAAACCAGTATTTTATCTTAACTTGATGGCTATGGGGTCAGACCCCCGCTTTGATAAAAGTTTAAAGCGATAAAGCATGATAGTTAAATGGTTCGCAATCGTATACGGTCACCTGAAAGTACCACCTCTGCCGGTATTGATGTTGAACCTATCCGCACAAAGTAACTACTAGTAAGCCCGTTCTAGACAAGCTTTTTAGCAGCTTGAAGGGTTAAATGTAGCAATAATGTCCGCTTAAGCCATTTTCAATCAAACGTTTGATTTGTTTTTCTGAGGGGATGGTAGCGAGGGGTGTCATTTCCTGAAGGGAGAAGGTTATTATGCTGGAGCGGATTTAGATAATATACCAACTTTCTCTAATTATTTTTCAAATTAAAGCGGGAAATTGTTGATTTCACTGACTTCTGTAGCCATTTAAATAAATGTTTGTTTAAGGGACAAAATTTTTGACCGCTAAACTGCAATAATCCCTATCTGGCGTGGTTTCTATCATTGTTTACAACCATGTAAAAGTGCCACATTTGCCATATTTCAGTGCCGCTTCGGACAGATTTCAGAGCCATCTCCGCCATCGATGGATCCACCAAAAAAGTAAAACTGAGGTGACGTGCACTTTCTATGGAGAGGCGGGCATGAAAGTCTTGTAGACTTAGCCAGCCCTATAAATGCTGGCTTTTTGGCTGGGAGCCATGCCCGTAGAGGCTCCATGGAAAGCGACAACAAGTTTCCTCTGACCGTTGGAAGAATACTTCTTCTTGGTGGCTTGCCTGTACTCCACTGTGGCTCTCACCTTTGACACAAGCGGCACAGAGTCATGGCATTCTACAGCATTTCTAAATAAACGTTTGTATGGTTCTAGCCATTGCGAAAGTTCGGGCGGTGACAGGCGCCCGAATTGGGAATTTTTAAAATTTCCTTAAAATAAATTTGAACCTCTTTTGGAACTATTTTGAACAAATTCAAAAAATATATGATATATTACTATAGTCATACGTTTGGACAATTTTAATGCTTAAGGGAGAATACAACATGAAAAAACATCTATTCTTAGTATTATCTATTATTGGTTTATTATTGTTTATCTCAGGATGTGGTGGGGTTGATGATAAGAATATCAACTCAGAGGAAGATATTGAAATACAGTTGGATGATTCGATTTATGCTTTAACTTCAGATAAAACGTTGTCTAAATATCTATCAAGTCCTAAATATACTAAGTCTAGGATATCCGACGAAGAAAGCTTTGTTTATAACATAGAAGGAAAGTTAAATGATACTTTTGAAAAATTAGACAAAAAGGAGCAATATGATTTTTTGGCCCATGCAATTATTGTTATAAGGGAAGTTTATAAAGATAATGGTGGGGCGTTAAAATGCGGAGAGGATTATATTTGCTATATATCAGAAATTGAATTTTCAACTTCTGAAGAAAACTACTCAATGGATTATAGTGAGGAGGATGGTGATATTATAAATTTACGATTAGGATATAAAGCGGAATATGATGAAGATGGTTCTTTGGTAAACGACTCTACGTCTGTTGGAGGGACAACTACTCCTGATTCAGAAACAAATAACTTTAATCCTAATAGTGAAGCTACTACTAATGTTACTGGACCAGATACAAATTTTTCAATTGCAGATGGTGATGATTGGGTGAAAATGAGCACTTACCAAAAAAAGGATATGATAACTTCCGCTATTAATAATTTACAGAGTAAAGGATATACAATTTCAGAAGGCACTGATTGGTTTATTGAAGCACTGGATGCTTTTTATGGTGAAGCCGCAACTAATACCACTAAAGTAAAAGAAGCCTTTGCATTGTCTGGGGTTGGCGGAGGAGTTATCATTGCACCATAAAAAAGATAATTTAATAAAACTTAATCTAATAATAAAAAAAAGTCAATATATTGAGGGGCATGGTTCCGCATTCTTCGAGTTGATCCAGCAGTAAGGATTAGAAGGTATAAATTTAAAGAGGAAGGATTCACGTAATAGGTCGGGAAACGCAGTCAGGCGTGGCTCAAGGTGATTAATTACCAATTGATACTAATGTGATGACTGTTGGGCTTAGAAAAGGTGATTTTGGCTATTATTGAACTTTCAGGACGGCAGACCAGTTGGAAAATGGAGTTTTGGCCACTAGTTGAACTGAAGAAGTTTAATTGGCAGCTACAAATCACCGAAGTAAATGATAAATTTACTCTTATAGAGCTGATCTCGTGCCAAGTGAAGTATCGTAACCTACCGAAAGCTGGGTTAAAGAGGCGACATACACGGAAGAATTGATCAGGGGCCAAGTGGGGTCAGAAAGAACCCCCACCTAGCAAAAGTTTAAAGCGGTATAGTATGAATATTTCGGGGTCAGACCCCCGCTCAGATAAAAGTTTAAAGCGGTAAAGCGAAAAGGGTAAACAGAGGGGGAAATGTCCTTCTCTGTTTTTTTGTTCATTAATTTGTCCAAACATTTTATCGAATTTGGTAGGAATTTAGAGGTTGTTGTTGAATAATTATTTGATAAAGAATATGGACATTGGGGTCAGACCCCCGCTACTCATACTTACCTCTATAAATCTGTAAGTTCCTAAATGCCTGCGCCATTGCCGCCACCTCCTTCCACCTCCTATTTATGGTTTTTGAGGGGAAAAGGCTAGGGTCGACCAAAATGCTTCGATTTAACAATTCATTTTGCTAATGGACTTATTTATTTTAATAGAAGAAATGGTAGAGATTTATTAAAACAAGAGTAAAGGAAGCAAAGGAAGCGTGACAATGTATAAAATAGCAGTAGCAGGGACAGGTTGCGTCGGCTTAGTGGCAGGGGTATGTTTTCCGAAGCCGGGCATCAAGTAACCTGTGTGGACATCGATGAGAATAAAGTCAAGAATTTCGGGGTCAGACCCCCACTCAGCTAAAGTTTAACGCAGTAAAGTGCGGTAGTAAAACGGAGGGGATTTGTCTCGGTTTTGCTTTCAATCAATTTAAAGCAGCGGGAAAAAGGTACCTTGTTACAATTACTTAAATGCAATGTTCAAGTACCAGAGCGTTGCAATCCCAGGTTTCTGGTACAAGCCGACCGAAAGAATGAGTACCTGTTTGAATATATATCAGAAACATTCGTTTATATATTTTGAGTGGTTTGAAAAGAAATATGATAATATTAATCTAGCAACTACATAAAGCGGATGGGCGGTTGGCACTCCCTGTAAGAAAGGGGGTGTTCAAAATGGTGACATACGAAGCAATGAACATGCTATTTCAATTTGGCATTTTCCTTGCCACAACGTTTGCAACAATTGTGGCAATCATCGCACTCGTCACCAATAGAAAAAAGAAGTAACCGCCCCTCTCCCGCCAAAGGAATAGGCTTGTTACTTCTTTTCAAAAAATCGAAACATATTCAATAGGCCAGTCGCTCTTCAAGCGGCATGTAGTTGCTACTCGGACTGAGCGTTTCTGTGCTCAGTCTTTTTATTATATAACCATTATATTAATAAATATACGTAAGAGTCAAGATATTAGAGTCAGATCCCAACCAGCTAAAGTTTAATGCGGTAAAGTGTGAAATCCAAACAGAGAGCTGACCTCTCTGTTTTTTGTTCTTCAATTTGTCATATTTTATGATCGAATTTGGTAGGAATTTAGAAGTTGTTGTTGAATAATGTATTGGGTAAGAAACTTAGATAGAAAGAGAGGTGCTATCATCAGTTGTCGAGAAATCACCGTATTTGGTTTCCTGGTGCTAAGTATCATATTACGAACCGGGGTAATCGGAGGTCCTCTATTTTTTATGATGATTTTGATCGTCATGCCTATTTACAACTACTAGAAGAAACCCGCAGTTATTATCCCTTTAATCTCCACGCCTATTGCCTCATGACCAATCATATTCATCTTCAAATAGAAACCATTCACCATCATCCAAAAGATATGATGAAAATGCTTAATTCAAGGTATGCGATGTATTTTAATAAACGACATCGCTTAGTAGGGCATGTTTTTCAAGGTAGGTATGGAGCTGAGCTTATTGATTCCTCAGACTATCTATTAGATGTTAGCAGATATATTCATTTGAACCCCGTAGAAGCAAAGATGGTGAAGTCACCTAGAGATTACCGGTGGAGCAGCTATAATGCGTATATATCGGATTCCGCAAATCCTCATGTTACAACCATAAAAATATTATCACACTTCCCTGAACCACAAAAAGAAAATTACCGAAAATTTGTTGAAGGGTCAGTAAATATTACCCCTTCAAGTTCTAAACACAATTGAACGTATCAAGGTTAGACCAGAAATAGCAGGAGGTAATTTAGTATGACGGTAAAAGCGATAAGTATTGGTTTGAAAGGTCTTGAGGGCTACTGTGTGCAGGTAGAGGTAAGAATAAAACCTGGTACCGAATCAATGGTTATAGTGGGTTTGCCAGATGCCTCGGTAAAGGAGTCGAGGGAACGTGTAGTAGCAGCACTTGGTCACTTTGATGTAGATGTCACGGATCAAAAGATAGTAGTTAATCTCTCGCCCGCAGAACAAAAGAAAAATGGGCCGCTTTTTGATTTGCAATTGCGATTGCTGCTTTAAAGGAACTAAATATGATTAAGGGGAAAATTCCCATGGATACTGCGTTTATTGGCGCATTGTCTCTTGATGGGATGGTTGTGAAGGCTGATGGGATGTTACCGGCTTTGATTTCTGCCAAAGGACTTGGCCTAAAGAAAATTTATCTACCCTATGATCCTACAATTCCACTACATATGCTGAAAGATTTGGACTGTATTGTTGTTCAGCATATCGAGGAAGTGGTTCAGCACTTAGAAGGTCAGGAACTTCTTCAGTTTCATCCTAACCTAACTCCAAATAATCAAATGCCTCTATTTAATTCCGGGTGCCTAGTCACCACCCGATATATGTCGAGAATTGTAGAATCAGAGTATTATAGCAGGGTTCGCTCAAAAGGCTTCCACTTAGGTAAGTTTAAAAGGAAACAATGACTCCTGAAGCATGGAAAAGTCCTTGATTACGGCCATAGGAATTTACCACATATGCCATCTTTTGTGCCACTCATTGACAAAGAATTTACCAGGTTGTGCTTGCACTTTACCAACAAGAAAACTACTCTACTTACTATTTTGCAATATAGAGGAGTTTTCTTGTTGAATTTAAAAACATTCGCTTAGTCCTTGAAGAACTCTATTATGATTTTCCTTGAACCTTCGTAGATGTCTTGTTCAGTCCAAGTCGGTAGTGAGCATTGCAATAGTGGTTCGAAAAAAATTACAAAAAGCAGTCCTTTTTACCTGGATTTAGGTTCTAAGACAATCTCTCTCTCTTATAAGTTGTAAAAAGGGGGGGAGTTACATGGAGCAGGATAAGGTAAATGGATCATTAAACGAAGTAAATTCTCTCGATAATTCTGAAAAACAGATATATAAAGAAATGTGCTTTGTAATTACGAAGGATATTAGCACTAAAAAAGGAAAAGCGCATAAGACAGTAATACAAATTGATAAAAGTGATGGAAGTGAAATGCAACTTATATCAATTAACAAAAAAATCAAGAAAATTTATCCAACTGCTCATGACAAATTAAAGTGTATCAACTTAAAAGACGAAGTAACAAAAGAATTTGAGAATGAAATCAATGAAGGGAATATTAATAGCAATCACGTCACTGATATACAAAAAATTACATTATCAGAAGAATTAAACCGATTAAATAAAGAGGATCAGAAACAGGTAATAAATAATATTATAAAAAATAGAAATGAGAGAAATTTAATAAATTCAGAGCAAGTAGCTACATTTGCACTTTTAAATGGCGAAATAAATACACAAATAATTGAAATTTGGTATAGAGGAATTAACCGGACTGTAGATCAATTTATTGGGCAATTAGAATCTGGTCTATCAATTATTAATAAGTTACCTAAACAACAATCAGATTTTTTATTAGAAAAGTTCAATAAAACTCAGAAACTGATTCAACAATATTTTAATGAAAAACCCGAAGACCAATAATTTAATAGCCCATTTTAATATGACGACCTAATCAGTGCAGAACATGGGGACGGATCTGGTGGATTATTTCAAACAACAGATGAACGAAGCAGGCCGCCAGAACTGCCCCTGTGGCTTTCTAATGAATGACTACCTTGTTATTTATGAGTCAGGGCTTCAGCTGTTAGCTGTAGAAATTTTGCTTCTGACTGTTTGATATAATCCCCCGCTTTTTTCATAGCCGATATGGAATTTTGTATTTCTAGAGAATTACTGTTACTAATTGCCTGCGGATAGAAATATGCGACATATTGGTACTCGTTCATAGCGAGTGAGAACATAGAAAAGACACTCCTTACACCCTCATCCTTCCCTACATCTAATGCCTTAATTTCTGATACAATCTGGAGAAGCTCCTTGCAATTTGCATCAAGATCTGCTTTAAAGGTTGGGGAGCTACTGCCTAAATTTACTATAAGATTGAACTGCTCTAAGTTACTTTTTAACCTCTCCTGATAAGGCAGAATAAGTTTAGAGTAGTCGGCCAGTGGTTGAGTTTTCTCAAGAACGATTTGTTCTGTCGTTTTATTTGTCGATGTAACTTGCTGAGGAGTAGCGAGAATCTCTTTAACTTCCTTATTACCTTGACATCCAGCCAAAGAAAATACTAAAAATAAACTTAAATATTTCTTCATTTTACACCCATCCATCCTAAGGTAATTTAATTTTTCATTTTCTTCATCTTCAATTTGTTTTTTATTAATAGAATGGTCATTGGAGGACAATTAAAAATTATTTAACGTTTCTAAAGTAGAAGCCCTTATAAACTTAACTATGTATATTAGTAAATCAATGTGTTTGAGCTAAAAATATTTTCTTTGTTCTTAATAAAGAATACCATGTTTTCAATAAAAATTAAATACAAGGATAAGGGATATTTGGCGCTTACGAATTTCGGGGTTTCGCCCATAGCAGCCAGCATTTTATCCTCTAAATCTCTGATTCTACTCATTTCCACTAATGATATCCCCATGTCCTATTACTACTAAATTTGTAAGATTAACCGCCTGTTTTATCTTGCTACTATATGATAGATTGGCCTACTAATATTAATCCAATTTTTATAGTCTATACCAAACAATTTCTGGGTTAGATAAAATAGATGTAAAGTGAAGGAGGAGAATTATATGAGCAACGACCTTTTGAGCAAGGGAATCTATGCGATCATTAATAAAGATTTAAATCTGGTCTATATAGGGGAAACACAACGGAACTTTCTTATTCGATGGATTGAGCATCTGATTCGGATTCCATATCATTTAGATAACCTGGGACGGACAAAATTATTTTTGCATAAAGGAACCAAGTTTATTATATTGAAGAAAATGGATGAACCAGGACTAATAAGAAAAGACTTTTTCCGATTTGAACATGAGGCATATGAGTTCTACAAGAAGCGGAACTGGGGAATCGTTTCCACCCATAACTACAATCAGGAAGCGGGAAATGATGATGGGAAGATTAGCGAGGAAAAGGTGCTAGAACGATATCGGAAAGCTGTTAACCATATTGCTTTATTTATATCAACCAAGAATACTAATCATCAGAACGGTGCTTTAATACTGAATACCTTTTACAAACAGATTGATAGAAAATTCAACACAGATGTAAGGGGAAGGGGCGGAAAAAGCGTTCTTCGTTCACTAAAGAAAGAGGAATTAGAATATATTCTGTTGGATGTCTATCCACGGTTTTATCAGAAGAAGCTTCACGTCTTACGAGAAGAATTGAAAACTGTTGTATCACAGCAGCTCTCGCTATTTAAGTAATGCATTTTGATAGAGGGACCAGTGGGTTAGACCCCCACTCAACTTGTGCATATAGACCCTACCCAGCTAAAGTTTAAAATGATATATAATAACACCCGGAACGCCCCTCAGGATTTACACTTAATAAATTGTAATAAATATCCGTACTCGATACATGAGTGATATTATGCCTTAAGGGCATATTTGATGAAACTGATAGGCTAGGTAATTCCGGTGCCTGCTATCAAACAAAGTTTGTCGTAGATTGCTAGGTTTTATAGTTATTGGAGGACGAGGGATAGAAACCTCGTCCTGTGGGGTTCCAATCTGTTAATCAGTTAGGAAGCTTGGGTTCATTCTATTTTGGTATCTATCCAATGTTATTTTCTTCTATTCCATCAGGGTTGGTTCGTATGTATCCCCCACCTTGTTCAGCAGTTAAATGAGTATTGGGGTCTCCATCCCCATCACGCCAATAGCCACTAACCTCTGTGCCATCGGAGCGAACATATCCATTGACATAGTGTGGATCTACATGGTGGACCCCTGGATCAGAATCTATATTGGTGTCTGCAACGTCAGAATCTAGGTCTATTCCATCTGCTTCATCGACTAAATCTACTACTCCGATTGCGAGTGCTCCAACGGCTACCGTCTTTATGATGCCAGCCGCACCTCTTTTTACAGTATTCATATCTCCATCCATAGCTCCACCGATGACATCAACGCCATTTTTTAGCGTGGTCTTGGCAGTCGTATAGACCCCTTTAGCAGTTGTTCCTATTGCATTTCCCATATTAATTAAACCTTCATCGCGTTTGCTCGGATCGTCTTGGATAATCCCCGAAACGGTTCCAACGGCTCCATCCGTAAACGTTCCAACAGTTTCCCCGGCAAATGTAGAAGCTTTTTGTACTCCTCTACCGATATCTTCAATTAAATCTAATCCTGTTAGTTCCCCAACTACTTGAATTGGTCCACCAATCACTATTCCTGCTACTTTACCGGAAAACTTCCCTATATCATGAAATAAACCCACTGTATCCACTCCAACTATACCTATATTTTTCCTATTATTATAGTAAATATTAGGTAAATTGTCATCCGTATTACAAATTTATTGGTAAATTTGTAATGATATATTGGGGTAATATGTTAAAAATATTGGAATATCTTACGGTCATGATAAAATAATCGTAAAAATGTCTTATTTTTCAAAGGATGTGCTACTTTCAATTTAAGGGAGATTATCATGAATTTTATAAGTAGTTGGAAAAGTTATTTTCAATTTATGAAACTGAAGTAGGCGCTATCCAAGGTACCATCCAGAGGTTTTCCTTTGGGTGATATTGTTGTGTAACATATCTGCACAAAATATAACTACTCGCCAGTTCTCGACATGCATTTTAGCGGTTTGAAGGTTTAAATATAGCAATAATGCCCGTCTACGCTACTTTCAATCAAACGTTTATTTAACTGACAAAATTTTAAGCTGCCAAAGCCGTTGAATTCCCAAATAACGGGTTTCGCAAACAATTCAATCAAACGTTTGATTTGTTTTTCAGAAGGAGATTTTATCGAGGAATGTCAATCATTAAGGGCAGATGGTAATAATGCTGGACCGGACTCAGATAATAACCCAACTTTCGCTAATTATTTTTCAAATTATAGCGGGAAATCGTTGATCTCACTGGCTTCTGTAGCCATTTAAATAAACGTTTGTTTAAGTGACAAAATTTTTGTCCGATATACCGCAATAATCCCTATGTGTCGTGGTTTCTAGCAAATTTAAATAAACGTTTGTATGGTTTAACCCATTGAGAAAATTGGTGAACGAACGCAAACTGGAGGGTTATGCATTGTTTCCAGCTAACGTATAGGAATTCCAAATTAATGGCTGTGCTGGCACCTTCCAGTTCTTTAGAAGGTTAAATCATCATCTTGGAAGTCCGATAGACTGTAGCTCTTGTTTTCATTAATGATCGCAAAGTCCCGTTTTGATAGATTGGGGAAATCATTAGGATTGATTTCCCTAACAAAAACGGATAGTAAATAATCGGCTTTTATCCCCCATTTGTTTGTAGTAATGATCCCTTTGTAAAACCATTTAAGCCGATTGACCAGATAATCGGCCGACTTTCCCTTCATAAAATATTCAGTGGTTAGATTGTTCGTATGAGTGAAGTAAACGATAAAATGAATATTGCCATTAAAATGTGACACTTATGCCAAATTTCATTGATTGAACAAGAATAAGATGGGGCTGTCTGAGTTTATTAAATAGGAAATTTCATTTTTTAGATTGGGAACAATTAATTGTAACCGTCACGAATCTAAACAGTGGTTTTTTCTTTCACATCTTTAAAGATGACAATCTTTTAATGAGCCCTTCTACGGATAATCTTTGATACGATAAAAGGTGCTTCTATGCCATTTGTCCAGTTCTATAAAAATAAGATTAGGTTGAAATTCCTGTTTTTTACAGAAGTATACTTTATTCATTTTCATTCCTAACCTTTTGTGTTAGATTTTAAATTATGTAATAATTCTGAATTTAGGAGAGTGTCTAATGAAGAAAGTGCTACGTGTTACTTCCATGGTTGCAGTGCTTACATTTTCGTCTAGTTTGCCTTTTACAGGGGGGATTTTTCAAGAAAAGACATATGCGGCAGAGGTTCAGAGTGAATTTACCCCTTATTATGGGACAGGCCCGAGCTATGTTCAGCCAGAAAATATCGCTCACCTCTTTCCAAAACCAGCTATGCAATTTCAAACACCCGGATTTGAAAAAGGAAAAGTCGCCTTTACTAGTCAGGAAGAAATGATGTCCTTTCTGAAAAAACTAGCAAATAAAAACAAGCATGTTCACCTTGACATCATTGGCCAATCTTTAGAAGGCCGGGAGATCCCTATCATCGTTTTCACGAAGGATAAATTAAAAGAAGTCAAAAACAACAAGAAGAAGCCACTTGTTTGGATTCAAGGACAAATTCACGGCAATGAGCCAGCTGCAAGTGAGTCAAACCTTGTCGTTGCCCAGCTACTAGCTGAAGGGAAACTTGGCGATGTCCTTGATAAAGTGAATGTAGTGATTGTACCGCGGATTAATCCAGATGGCTCATACTATTTTCAGCGGCAAATCGCGACAAATCTCGACGCAAACCGTGATTATATGAAAGTTGAATATCCAGAAGTACAAGCAGTTTATAAAGCTTTTAACGAATATCAGCCTGAGGTTGTTCTTGATGCACATGAATATACGGTCAATTCATCCTTGCTAAAGCCATATGGCGAAAAAGGTTCCGTCACATCCTATGACCTGCTCATCTCTTCGGCCAAAAACTTAAACATCCCGGAACAGGTTCGCAAAGCATCCGATCAGCTTCTCCTTCCTGAAGTTCAAAAGGAACTTGATAAAGAAAAACTCACTCATCACGATTACTATACCCTTAGCACAGATAAAGATGGCAAACTTGTTGCAACGGAAGGCAGCACGGAAACACGCATCGGTCGAAATGCTCTTGGCTTGAAAAATACACTCACTTACTTAATAGAAACTCGTGGTATCAATATCGGGCGTGCAGACTTTGAACGCCGCGTCTACGCTCAAACCATTGCACAGACCAACTTTATTAAGGCAGCAGCCAAAAACGCGCAAACGATTAAAAAGCTAGTGAAAGATGCCCGTGAAGAGGTCATTGGAAAAGGGAAACGCATCAACGATAATGATAAGATTGTGGTTCAAAGCGAAAACAAGCTGATTAAGGATCAAACGCTAGATGTCGTTGATCTGGCAAAAGGAGAAAGAACCGCCATTCCAATTGATTGGGAAGATTCTACAGAGGCATACGCCACACTTGAGCGTGAACGTCCGACGGCTTACATTATGCCTCCAGCCTACCACGATATTGCACGTAAGCTTCAGATTCTCGGCGTCGAGGTGAAGAAGCTCGACAAACCAGTGACTCTTTCCATTGAAAGTTACAAAGTGACAAACAATAAAGTATCTACCACACTTGAAAACGGTCACTATACGAAAGAAGTAACAACTGAGATCTCAACGAAAAACAAGCAATTCCCTAAAGGAAGCTATGTTTTCTCCATGGCGCAAGCAAATGCCAATTTTATCGCTTTAGCTCTTGAACCTGAATCCGTTGATAGCTACGTCACATTTAACTTCATCCCTGTTCAAAAAGGCGATGAGATTCCGATCTATCGTTATATGAAGGAAGATAAGCTTCCTGTGAAATAACCTTTTTTATCATAAAGCTAGTCCTGAATCATAGGACTGGCTTTTTTCATTGATTGGCAACAATTATTTTAAAAATTTAAGTATTATTATTTTTCAAAAAGCAAACTCCATATGATAATAAGTTTTGAAATTAACGAATGATAATTAATATCGATACAAAGTTATTTTTCGTTAATTAAAGTTTTGTCTTTATGTCCAAACTAATAGTTGTTTATCATTTACTAACCATACTAGGAGGAAGATTTATTATGTTTCTAATCGGAAAAGAAATTCTACCATTTAAAGCAAAAGCTTACGATGCTGGTAACGGCGAGTTTATCGGGTTACTGAACAAAGCATGAAAGGACAATGGAGTGTTGTTTGCTTCTATCCTGCAGACTTTACATTCGTGTGCCCGACTGAGCTTGAGGACCTTCAAAACCAATATGTTGAACTTCAAGGTCTTGGAGTTGAAGTGTTCTCAGTTTTAACAGATACACACTTTACACATAAAGCATGGCATGACCATTCAGAAGCGATTGGCAAAATCAATTATGTAATGATCGGTGATCCTTCTCACCAAGTATCTCGCAACTTTGATGTATTAATTGAAGAAGATGGTGTTGCTGATCGCGGAACGTTCATCATCGATCCAGATGGTGTTGTTCAAGCAGTTGAAATTAACGCAGGCGGCATCGGCCGTTAATTCCGGTGCCTGTCACCGCCCGATTTATGTCGAGATTTGTAGAATTTAAGAACCAGAGTAGCGATTTTGTAGCCGAAATCAACTCAATTAAAATGTTATATTACCGTACCTGTCACCACCCGAATTTTGTCCAAGATTGAGAGATTTTTAGAATAGTGTGCTGAAAAGAAACAGTGTGCCAGGCTATCCAAGGTGCCATCCAGAGGCTTTCCTTTGGTTGGTATTGATGTTATAACTACCTGCCAATTCTCGACAAGTTTTTAGCGGTTTGAAGGTTTAAATATAGCAATGGTACCCGCCCAGGCCATTTTCAATCAAACGTTTATTTAACTGACAAAGTTTTTAGCTGCCGAATCGTTTAAATCCTTAAATGACGGGATTCCTGGCCTATTTAATCAAACGATTAATTAGTTTTTCTGTAGGATATTTTGTTAGGGTTTGTTGGTTTGGGAGTGGTTTAGGTAAAAATGACTGAGTGGACCCAGATATAAAGCCAACATTCGTCAATTTTTTTTTGATATGAAGGAAAGAAACATCGATATCTCCAGGAAATACACCAATTTAAACAAACGTTTAATTAACTGACAAAGTTTTTAGCTGCCGAATCGTTTAAATCCTTAAATGACGGGATTCCTGGCCTATTTAATCAAACGATTATTTAGTTTTAATAGAAGGGAATTTTGTTTAGATTTGTCAGTCAGGTGTGCTAAAGGATAAAGCTGAAATGAACCAGTTGTAAAAACGGAAATAAGCGGCATATGCCTCTTCACCCTGCTGCCGACTTAACCCAATTGTGGACAATGGAATGAACTAAATTTGGACCAAATGGAAGCGCTCCCATTGTTTTAATGAGCTATAATTGGAACAAGGGGGAGGTAAACAATGTTAGATGAGCGCGCCGCTAATTTATTTAAACTGATACTATCTAGTCCACTTATTACAATGAAACAACTTGAGACACAAACAAATTCTTCAAGACGCCAGGTGAATTATGATCTGCAAAAGATAAATGAATGGTTATTAGAGCAGGATTTCCCCCTTATTACAAATAAACGTGCACATGGACTAATAGTACATGAAAAAGTTAGACAGCAAGCACTAACTTCATTTCCTAATGTGAAAGTACAGGAGTATTCACCTTCCCACGAAGTGAGAATCTGCTTGATTTTGATTCAATTATTTATTAAATCTGAATACTTATCTGTAAGCCATCTGACAGACTCTTTAAAGATTAGTAGAAATACAGTCCTAACCAGCATTAAGAATGCTGGCAAAACCGCAAATAATTATAGGGTTTCCCTCCATTATAACAGGCAAGAAGGCTACCATTTATCTGGTGATGAAACGGATATCCGATCGTTGTTGGTGAAAAGCATCTCTAGAGTTGTCCAACAGACAAATGGGATGAACCTCCTCGCTGTATTATATGATGAACGGGAAGGGAAAGGGGCTTTTAAAAGACGGTTAAAAAATGTATCTGTTTCTCTAAGTAATATTGAAGAGCATCTTAATGTTGCCTTTGTAGAAGAAAAGATGAGAGAGATGTCAGCGTTTTTAACCATACTTTTTATTCGGATTCAAGGAAATCATCCTATCTCCTTTCCTGTGGAAGTGATACAAACAATAAAGGAAACTGCTGATTATAACGCTGTAATTGAACTGACACGTGATTTACAGATTGAAGTTACAGAAGCGGAAATCACCTATATAACGATCCAACTTCTGGGATTGAACCTTCGTTATGATCATCATTTTTATCAAAGACATACAGATAACGATCTTTATAACTTAATTGATGAGATTCTCTCGGAATTTGAATTGCTGGCGTGTGTGGAATTTACGGATCGTGAACAAGCGAAGAATTCATTGGTTATGCATTTAAAGCCCGCTTATTACCGGTTGATCTTTAATATTCCGATTTCGAATCCATATTTAGAGAAAATTAAAGAGGAACACTTTGACCTTTTCATTCTAGTTAAAAAGTCATTAAAGAAGCTTGAAGAACTGGTGATGGCCCCTATTTCCGATGATGAGGTTGGGTATGTCACCTTACACTTTGGGTCATTCCTGCATGAAAAAGGTTTGCCATTTAGGAGAAAAACGGCTATTATCGTCTGCCCTAATGGATTAGGTACATCTAATATGCTGAAACGGCAGATTGAAAAATTAGTACCAGAAATTGAAATAGAAAGAGTTATTTCCATGCGGGAATACGATTACAGCAAAGAAGCTGATATTGATATCGTTTTTTCAACAGTCATGATCCAAACGACAAAGCCAATTATTATTGTACATCCTATTTTGACCTCATTGGATAAAGTCAATATTATTCAAGGTGTTGATTTCATCCTACACGGAATGAAATCGGTTAATCCGAGTGTGAACAATTTAATGCAAGTAATTAAATTATTCACTACAGTACATGATGAAAAAGGGCTTTATGCAACGATTACTAAACTATTAGTTGGAACAAAGGCTGAGAGGATTGAGAGGTATAAGCCCGTGCTAAAAGAACTTCTAACAAAAGAGATGATCCAGTTAACTGAAAGCGTTGAGAGTTGGGAAGACGCAATCCAGCTTGCGGCACAACCACTTTTGGATGTGCAAGCAATTGAACAAAATTATACTGAAGCAATGATTGACAATGTCAAAAAACTGGGTGCATATATTGTTCTGGCTCCCAATGTAGCCATTCCGCACGCACGCCCAGAGGAGGGTGTTAGAAAACTTGGAATGAGCTTGTTGAAAATTGATAAATCCGTTTCGTTTAGTAAGGGGAATCCCGATAAAGATGTGAACCTAGTCATCGTTTTAGCAGCAATAGATAATCAAACCCATCTAAGGGCTTTGAGTCAGTTGACAGAACTGCTTGAAGAAGAAACGAATATTGTGGAAATGATTGCAGCGAAGAATTCTGAATCAATTATTTCTTTAATTGAACGTTATAGTAAATAATATAAAAGGTGGTAGAGTTCAAATGTTGAAGATTGTAACAGTATGCGGAAATGGAATCGGCAGCAGTTTAATGTTAAAAATGAAAATTGAAGAAATTTGTTCAGAAAACGGGATTAAGGCTGTGGTAGAGTCGTCTGACTTTAATGCGGCAAAAGGCCGCCAATGCGATTTAATTGTAACGATCAGTGAATTAGCTGCGCAATTTGATAAAAGTCAACGGGTTGCCGTTACAAGAAGCTATATCAATAAGAAGAAAATTCAAGAAGATACTTTAGAAATATTAAAAGAACTGAACCAACAGAAGTAGTATTTATCTAATTTTTTTGTAATCTAAATTCAGAATAATCAAATTTATGTAAAAGGAGCATTCATTATGAGTTTTCTTACAGCCTTACTTGAATTCTTGAAGGATGTATTGTCCCAGCCGGCGCTTTTACTCGGTATTATGGCTTTGGTAGGTTTAGTCGCTTTAAAGAGCCCAGGTCATAAAATATTTACGGGTACTTTAGGTCCCATTCTTGGCTATATTATGTTGGGAGCAGGTGCAGATTTTATCGTTTCTAACTTAACTCCCCTTGGAAAGATGATTGAAAAGGGATTTCATATTCAGGGAGTCGTGCCGAATAATGAGGCCGTAGTAGCCACTGCTCAAAAAATCCTTGGTGTGGAAACGATGTCGATCTTAGTGCTCGGATTGGTTCTAAATATTGTTTTCGCTCGTTTTACCAAATATAAGTATGTATTTTTAACTGGACATCATAGTTTCTTCATGGCTTGTTTATTATCCGCTGTCTTAGGTGCATCTGGATTAACTGGGACATTACTGATCGTGATTGGCGGATTTATCTTAGGTGCATGGAGTGCAATATCTCCTGCAATTGGTCAAAAATATACCTTAAAAGTGACTGACGGTGATGAAGTTGCCATGGGCCACTTTGGAAGTTTAGGGTATTATTTATCCGCATGGGTAGGGAGTAAGGTTGGGAATCCAGAAAATAGTACAGAAAAGTTGAATATTCCAGAAAAATGGGGTTTTTTGAGGAATACTACAATTTCTACAGCATTAACAATGATTGTGTTTTATTTGGTGGCTGCTATCGCTGCAGGACCAACATTTGTTTCCACATTATCCGGAGACATGTCACCTTACTTATTCGCAATAATGGCTGGTTTAAAGTTTGCGATTGGAGTTGCCATTGTGTACTCAGGAGTACGGATGATTCTTGCCGATTTAATTCCTGCTTTCCAAGGAATTGCGACAAAGATTATTCCAAATGCCATACCGGCTGTCGACTGTGCAGTATTTTTCACTTATGCCCAAACGGCTGTTATTATCGGCTTTGTATGTAGTTTTATTGGTGGAATCATTGGAATGCTTGTTTTGGGAGTTGCTGGTGGGGTGTTAATTATCCCGGGTCTTGTCCCGCACTTTTTCTGTGGTGCAACAGCAGGAATCTACGGAAATGCAACTGGCGGACGTAGGGGGGCAATCATCGGATCATTTGTTAACGGCCTTGCCCTTGCTTTCCTTCCAGCGTTATTATTGCCTGTTTTAGGTGAATTAGGTTTTGCCAATACCACTTTCGGTGACGTTGACTTTACTGTACTAGGAATTCTGATAGGGCAGGCTGGAAATTTCTTTAGTACTACCGGGGTCTATGCCATTGTTGCTGCGTTAGTATTAGTATTGTTTATTCCAAATTTCATTAAGACTAAATCAGTTACAATCAATAATTATGAAGATACTAATCAAATTTCTAAGTAAGGTGGTTGTGTATTATGGAAAACTTGAAAATTAAAATTTTTGCTGATGGTGCCGTATTGAAAGATATGATAAAGGCATATCAATTAGGAATAATCAAAGGATTTACAACTAATCCTTCCCTAATGAAACAGGCTGGAATTAAGAACTATGAAGAGTTTTCCAGGGAAGTCTTAAAGTATATACCTGATAGGCCCATTTCGTTTGAAGTATTTTCGGATGATTTTGTAGTAATGGAGGAAGAGGCTAAAAGGATTGCAAGCTGGGGAGAAAATGTTTATATTAAAATTCCTATTACCAATTCCAAAGGAGAGTCTTCCATTCCATTAATTAAGAAGTTATCAGCATTAGGATTTTCTCTCAATATAACTGCAATCTTAACTCTTAATCAGGTTCGTGAAGTGGTTGATACCTTTGTTGAAGGAACCAATAATGTGGTTTCCGTTTTTGCTGGTAGAATTGCCGATTCTGGGGTAGATCCCGTTCCTTTAATGAAAGAAGCTGCAGCAATTTGTCATGAAAAAGCAGGGACGGAACTGCTTTGGGCAAGTCCGAGAGAGCTATTAAATATATTTCAAGCTGAGGAATGCCAATGTGATATTATCACATGCACTCCTGCTATCCTTGATAAAATTTCTAATGTCGGTAAAAATCTCGAACAAATATCTCTAGAAACCGTGCAGATGTTTAATAGGGATATTCAAGCATTAGGGTATTCGATTGTATAGTGGATTTCCGAATCTTTAGGCGTTTAGACCAACTTGCATTGCATAATAAGAGTTAATGAATCATCCACCCATGGATTTAATAGATTTAATTAAATTCTTATAAGTAAGTGAGAGTCGATCATTTCTAATTGAATTGGCCGACTCTTTTTTGAATTATAAGCAATATAATTCTGGTCACCACCCGACTTTAACATCCTAAATGAAGGATTTTCTCCTTTCCTGTCGAATAGTAATAAAAGGAAGGAGGTGCCAATAATGGATATTACAAAATTTATTATGGTCAAATCCTCTATTGAAATGCCAAAAGAACAAGTCATCCACGATTTAGCTTTACTTATGGTAAAATCAAAAATGGAAACTGGTTCGATCAAGAATCATATCGATATTTTGGCAACTTATGCTTCTGAAGTTCATTTTATGAAAAGAATTGTAGAAGATTACATTGATTAATTATACCTTTTAAACATCCCGACTGTTAATCAGCCGGGTTTTTTTATTGTTTTAAATCAAATTTTATGCAGTTAAGGAATCCATGACTTTAATAAACATTAGTTTTTTTGTATTTTTCATAAAGGTATTGAAATCCATATAACAAAAAGGCCTTATAAAAAAATATAGGAAGAATTGAAATTTGTTAAATTGAACTAATTTATATAGTTTTATTTTTGTAAATAACCTGGTAATTGGAGATACATGGCCAATAGCAATTAAGATAATAAACTTTTTAAAGTTTCCGTTTGCAAAATTTAATGTCCATAAAGACATCATCAGCATTGGACCAATAAGAAAAGGAAATTCATTTTGAATAAAGGACTTTGGTCTGTAATCCCGGTGCCTGTCACCAACCGAAATTTGCCGAAGATTGATAGATTATTAGGATAGTGTGCTGAAAAGAAACAGGGCGCCAGGCATTATCCAAGATACCATCCAGAGGTTTTCCTTTGGGTGGTATTGATATTTAACCTATCTGCCCAAAATATTCCTACTTGCCAGTTCTCGACATGCTTTTTATCCAGTTGGAGAGGAAAATCCAGCATTGGAGCGCTCTTAAGCCATTTTCAATCAAACGTTTATTTAACTGACAAAATTTTTAGCAGCCAAAGTAGTAGAGTCCCTAAATAGCGGGTTTCGCGATCAATTTAATCAAACGTTTGATTTGTTTTTCAGAAGGGGATTTTATCGAGGAATGTCATTCCTTGAGGGCAGATGGTAATCAGGCTGGACAGGATTCAGACAATAAACCAACTTTCGCTAATTTTTTTTCAAATTATAGCGGGAAATCGTTGATCTCACTGGCTTCTGCAGCCATTTAAATAAACGTTTGTTTAAGTGACAAAATTTTTGTCCGCTTAACCGCAATAATCCCTATGTGTTGCGGTTTCTAGCAAATTTAATTAAACGTTTGTATGGTTTAACCCATTGAGAAAATTGGTGAAAGAACGCAAACTTGTAGGTTTTGCATTTTTTCCAACTGACGTTTAAGAATTCCGGTGCCACTGTCACCGCTCAGATTTTATCGGGAAAAAAGGGTCAGTCCGCCGCCGCTTTAATGCATCGGGGACTGACTCCAAATTTAATCATTTAGTGCTTGGGGTTAGTAATAGTTTTTTTGCCTTTTTTGCAGCTTCTTTAGGAGTACGGCCATATTCAATAACCATTCTGTTACCAGAGCGTGCCATGACCTTAATCCCTTTGATTTTGCTTTTATGGATGTAAAAAACACGATACAATACTCCATCCTCTTCATACTCGTATCCTGTCGGTCCTTTCATTCACTCACGACCTTTTTAATTGATACTGATTAAATTCTTCAACATTATGAAAAACCCTTGTGAATATTTTGTTAACGATGTTGCTGATCTACTTCTGAATCATTTGGTACAGTCTTTGATGCAATCTACTTGGATTCCTAAAACTCGGTGTCATTGTTTTTATCATATTTTCGCAGATAATCTTCTAATAATCCTCGTTCTTCTATTTCTTTTAGGCTGTTTTCGTATAGATTGTTGCTTTCTTGACCGATATCATACGGTCGGGCGGCGTTCAATTATGTGGGCAAATTAAACAACAATTGAATTACTTAGAAATGCATAATGAAGGACTTCTATTTCGAGGTCGAATAAAATATTATTGACCAGATAATTTTTCGCCTGTAATTATTTCAAATAGGTCTGCGGACTTATCCTTGTCTAATTGAATATATCTGCTCGCAGCGTCTATTACGAGTTCCACTTTATCTTTATTTGGGCTTATCCAAAGTTCATATAAATCAATTTTTTCCTGCTTTATTTTTGGATTAGTAAAGTGGAAACTAAATTGGTAATCAGCAGGGCGAACCATATCTACTTTTGCGTTTTGCCAATCAATATCGTCTAATATTTCTTTTACCTTTTGAACTTGCTCATTTTTGGTAATTTCATTAAAGTCTTCGTATTTAATTTCATCACCAATACGCTTTTGAACTTCAATGATTTGCTCTTCATGTTCTTTTACATTTGAACAACCCACTATAAAAATTGAAATGAAACCTATAAAGGCAATTAAACATTTTATATTTTTCAAAATTATCTCCCCTTTATACAATAAGACGTTTTTCATTTATAAAAGTCTCGAATTTATCCTCTTTAAGATAAAATATCTATTAGCAACAATCTTTTAGAAAACAGCCTTCTTTTAAAAGTTCATAACCATTCATATCTAATTCGTTTGCAATTTTTACTAATAGAGGTAAACTGGGCAGGTTTTTGTCTGTTTCAATATTGCTTATAGCTTTTCTTGTTAGGTTGCAGTTAAATGCCAGCTCATCTTGCATTAAATTTTTAGTACGTCTTTTCTGTTCTATTAGCATACCTACAAAATAGTAGAGGACAGTTGAGGAATGTCAGATTCTGGAACGGAAATGCTTTTTCACGAAGGAAAGCAGAAGAACGGTACCTGTGCTTAAATTGATAGGAAAACTGACCATAAATGCAAAAATCGCCTTCAAAAATCACTTTTGAAGGCCAAAATAAGGTTTTTGGTTAAAAAACGCTGCCAAAAGTGATTTTGAGGCGTTCGATTCTTTCTGTAAAACCCGATATCGTAGAGGTGCCGAACGAGGCAACAAGCGGTGAAAGGGTGGCGCAACACGTTGAATTTGAAATCAGGCAGTATTGATGGGTTTGAACAGTATTCGCAATTTGAAAGTTTGAAAGAGTTTAATTGTCATATGGAAAAGTGGCTGCTGGAGCACAAGGCTGATTTTTCAAAAGGGGAGCTGGTCGGTTTAAAGCGGCTGGTTCGTTTTGCTGCGAAAATTCCTGGTGTATGCAATGCCAAAATCGGCACGGTCTTAAAAGCGATTCATGATGAATACCACGATAACGGTATTTCCCGTTCTACGTTTAAACGGATGATCGGGAAGTCGAAAGATTTAGGGATTTTCGCTGTTTATGAAACCGAACGGAAAAATGGTTCGCAGTCCAGTAATCTTTATGTATTTAATCGTTTTCCCTTAAGTGAACCACCCAAACAGGAAACATTGAACCCCCTAAATGAAACTACTAATCTTTTAAAAACTGAAAAAGATCAAAAGATAAAAAAACGTAAAGAAGAACCGTCTGAATTAGATCACACCTTCGTGAGCAACCGAGTTCCACAGGACTTTGTCCAATTCGTTAAATGCTTCTTCGATGAGGCCAAATTAATCGAAGACTATTGGCGTATGGTTCATATCATCGCGTTTGACTATAAACTTCACGAAGAAACGGATGTCATCGTTGGTATCGCCATTGATGCCTTCAAACAATTAATCAGAAAACTGAAATTCACAAAAGCCGTCAAAAAGCCGATTGCCTACTTTTATGGCATCTTAAGCAAGAAGTTCTATCGCTATTATGATGAGTGGTTATATGAAAGGCGCAATGAAGATCAACCCCATCTTTATACGATTAATGGAGAAATCTTTGAGTGGGATTGGCTGCACGGGGGAAGCCCGAGGACGGTGGGACAGGCTCCTTGTCCCGGAACACTCCTAGAGGATATATAGCCAATAGCCTCTTTGGATATTGACCGAAGTTCAATCCTTAACAAAATTCGGATACACAGAGACCGATAATATTTGAAATAATCTGTTTGGTGCCTGTCGCATCAGATTTATAAAAGGGCAAGGGAATAGGAAACTCCATCCCGACTTTTGGATTAGAACCTACTTGTTCAAGCTGTTAACAGGTTAGCATTCAAAGAAAGAGAACTAATAATTAAAAGGTACCTAGATGATGAGGAGGTATTTGATTATGAGATATTTAATGAAATTGGTTATAGTGAAAGAAAGTATTATCGATTAAAGGCTAGAATATTTTATAAGCTTGCTTTTCTTTTGAAAATTGAAGTTTATAAAAGTAAAGAAGAGTAATCATAGGGGTGCCTTGCCCTATTGAAAAATAATAAAATAATATTAGTGTTAAAAAAACAAATTGTCGATATTTGTCGAAAGAAATACAAAGGGAAATTTAGCCATAGTGTCAAATTAAGTAGTATAATTTACTCTGGTTAGTCGGAGGTGTAAAAAATGTCAAAAGATTTTTATTCACCATTTGTTCTTACAATTCGGATAGAAAGTCCAAAATGGACATATTCTACATTGAATCATTCAATTCTTCCAAAGATAAAAGATAATTTCAATTTTGAAGAATTGGAGATAAAATCGAATGAAGTGAAGTTTAGTGATGGTTACCCTATTATATTTTGTAATATAGATAAAGTGGGTGTTCAGATCTGTACTGCATTAAAAGGTGATGATTATTTTAGGATTGTTAGCAAATTATTAAGTGAGTTAGATGTATTTGCCTGTGGTGAAATTTATTTAAGTTCGATTGAACTAATAAGTTTCTTAGAGTTCAAGGATAATAATGAAGTTGTAGAATTTTTTACTTTGAATTCTAATGAAGATAAATTTGGGAAAATAGTTAAATCTGATTTTGCTTTTGAAATTATCAAAAATAATAAACATATCAGATTAGAAGCATTGTATGGTGATACAAATTCTTATTTGGTTATTAAGCTTATAACACCAATAAGTTTTAATGGAAAACAAGAACTAAATAAAGTTTTAGAAAAGAGCAAAAAATTCTTATTAAAGGAAAAAAGTGAATTTGTTATAAATAGATTAGGTAGAGTTTCCCATAGGTAGGAGGTGATAATTTGGCAACTGCAGAGAAGAAGTTAAATGATGAGATTTTGATTTATCAAAGTATGGTACGAAAACGTAATAGAGAGCAAAAAGAAGTTGATGAGAATATAAATGAACTTTTGGGAGCTAGTAGAAATCTCTACTGGTCAATTATGGAAGCGCAAGAGAAAAGCGAATCATCCAAAATAATCAGTGAGTATGAAGGTGTTTTTGAAAAAGCCTATGAATATATGGAGTTGTCATCTAAATCCCTTAATACCGAAAAAATCAATTATTCTTCATCTAGACAGAACTCTGAACATATAATTAATCAACCAAATCGAAAGGTTGATAATCGTATGAGGAATTTCTTTGGTGGTTTACCTGTTATTGAATTCCAAGAAATAAAAAGCGCATGGGATAACTTTATAGAAATGCATACCGCTAAAGCCCTAATATTACTTATAGGTAGTATTTTAAATTTATTTTTTGGGGAGTTTAACATCCTCCTTTATGCGTTTCTGTTCTTTTCAATCGCCCATTTTATAATGCGAATTGTTGCAAATAAGTATAAAAACCAAGATGAATATATTGGTAATTTGAAAAATCTTCAACTTTTTTTGTTTTCTTACCTACTCTTAGCAATTGGAAAGGTTTTAAGTGGATTTATGTCATTTAATGGATTGCCTGAAGGGACTTTTTATGCTCTTTATTTGTTATTGGGAATTTATGCTGAATTAAAAGGTTTAGTCAAAAATGCTAAGATTGCACAATTTCCAATCCATCCTATGTTGGACAAAATCATTAATCCAACAAATAATAATAATAATAAAATAGATCCTCCATTTTAAACTCGTTAAAGAAAATAGGCAGACTTTTGGCAGTATATCGACAGTGCATTTTGTTTAAGTCATGCTATTATGGTATTAAATTTATTTTTCAAAGAAGCGTCTTTCCAATCATGGAATGGCGTTTTTTATGTCATAAATTGACGAACGGTAGTATTTATCCATTTATTTTCTTTCACTAATAATTTCAGTGTTGCATGAGAAATATATATCAAGGTTATCAGCGTTTTTGTGAGTTCAACACAATGTAGTTTATAGCGAATTCAATACTGAGGAAAAATAAAAAAATGAATTTTCCCTCTTATTTAATTTTTTTATTGTATTCTAAAAGGAGTGAATATTTGGAGGCGTTTTGAAATGAATTATCATTTTGTTGTTAAAGTATTTGATATTAAAATAAACAATTTATTATCACGAGGGAAAAAAATTGATGAGAATGCACGTATATCAAATGGTGCTCAGAATTATAAAAGGCTATTCGTAAACGAAGCGTTTGTAAATGCGATTGGTATCCTCGAAGCAAGAGCACTAGAAGATTGTACCTATTTTTATGAAATAGGTGAATTCAATCAATTAAAAATTGTTTTCGAAGGAGAATACCCTCCAACTATTTATCTTAATTACCTTATGAGGAAAATGCAGCTATTTTTAAATTCACTCTGGTTAGTTAAAGATAATAGTGTAAACTTGGAGACGGGATATTTACACTTATATCCAAATAAACGTCCTTTTCAAGGTACAATACATAGTAATGCTATTGGATCTTCTCCTACAAATTGCTTTGGAGAATTTAACGAAACAGTTTTTACTACTGAAGAGTTAGAACTAGCGATAAAGTATTACAACATTTTACTAAAAGAGGAAACGGATTTAAAAGATACTGGTGGTGAAAGGTTACCTTCTAGAAATCCTCTAACAAAAGAAAATGGTCGTATAGGAAGAGCATTCTATTTCATGATGTTGGCTCGCTATGAGTCCGTATTACCAATTAAAATAATGAATTATTGTTCAGTATTAGAGTGCTTGTTCACTTCGGATAGTTCTGAAGTGACACATAAGGTTTCTGAAAGATTTGCTCGGTTTATGGGGAATAATTTTGAAGAAAGAAAAATCTTTTTTAAATTAGTAAAGGATTTATATAAAATTAGGTCTAAAGCTGTTCATGGCCAACCCGTAAATTCAACGCCTGAAGACATGAGAAAATTGTTAAAAGAAATTGACAATTCCATAAGAGAAATATTTGTCGGTTACTTTATGAAGGAAGAGAAATACAAAGTTTTTGATGAAAAGCAGGAACAATACGAGAAGTGGTTTAATGAATTAATACTTAATTAGTAAAGTTAATCACTGAAAAAAATATTATTAGGAATTAATTAAGAGTATTCTCTTTATAGATGAAAATCTTAGTTAGTTCCTTTTTTATTTTATATTGAACTTAGGATTGTTTCCGTAATTTACTGTAACGTAATTATAACCACAGTAATGAGCAAGATTAGCAATCAAGCCTATGAATATTTGCTGATAAAGGTTTAATCAATTATAAGATTATGGGTAGAAATATTTATCAAGCCAAAATAACTTCATATGGCACAGTTGAAAATTACTACGCAATAAATATCTTTGATGATTTTGCAAAGGAATGTACTGAAACAAACTCTTCTGGGTGCTGGTGTAATGTTTGGTAGTAGTTATGAATTATCTCTGAATATATAAATAAATATACAATGTTGATGTTTGCGAATTAATGTACTAACGACGCAGGTTACTGCTTTAAAATAGAAATTCCTCTTTACTTTTGCAGGGGAAAATATCACAACTCTAGAAATAAGTATAGATACATAAAAAAGTGGATGGGGTAATGAAATTTGATATGTTCTAAATGCAATAGAGAAAATAACAGCTATATGAAAAAGTGTAAATATTGTGGGCATAGATTTGTTCCTTTATACCAAACAAAACAAGACATAAAATATTGTGAATGTGGTTGTCCAGTTCCACTAACTAATGGAAGAGGATATTGTGTAAATTGCAAAGAAGAGGTACATATTTCTGAGTTATTTTGAAATTTGAGTTTACTGATATTCGTCCCCCAATGATGGTCTTTTTTAATTTTATGGACTAAATTTAATATATCACCGTGAGAAAACTATTACCCATAAATAATATTTGAGGGAAGTCATGAAAATCACAATCGATATTCATATGATTATTAATGGAACCAGAGCTCTTCAAAGCGGCGTATTTCAAGTAAATAGAGAAGTTGATATCCCTAGTGTTGCATACAACTGGATTCGTAGCGTAAGGAGACAAACAGGTTATTATGGGGATGAATCCATGATAGAGAAGGTGGTCTGGAATGCGGACAACAACATAACAGATGAGGTGAAAAAAATAGATGATGCTCCCATAATTGGTCCACATCATCTGTAATGACTACGCTATTAGTTTCATTATTTTCTTTATTGGTTTTTCGAACAACGAAAACACCACATACCCAGGTGATTAAAACCATTGCTTCTAACGAACGTTGACCTATTTTTTCCAAATGGTGTTTTCAATGCAGGGTTATGGTTTGCCATCGTTATAGGTTTTCCATTCATCTTTATACCAGAACATATTGTTTTGAATATAAATATCATCAACCGAAGCGCCTTCTACAACGCCCCACCATTCGATGAATTTTTCAATTATCTTTTCTTCAGTAAAGTACATATGCCAAGTATCAACTAAATCCCATGCTTCTTCATTGGTTATTTCTCTCCCCATACGTTCTTTGCCGAGCTGTTCTATAACTCCTGAAAACGTTGTTTGGTTTCCTGCAATGCGCGTATGTTCATAATCTTCTCTGAATTTCATTAAAACGCTCCCTTTATGACGTTTTATGTTTTTACCTTTTAACCCAAAAAACAATAATGTAGAATTTCTGCATTTACTTTGTTGCTCTTACCTTGATTGTAACTGGCGCAGGGCGATTTTTCAATCTCAATCGAAATGCATATTTCGCTGCATTTGAGCCACCACCGTTCCGCGAACCATTGTACCACCGTCACGCGGAAAACTGAGCCACTGTCGCATAACCCTGTTCGTCCCCCGAGCTATCCCTTTGTGGTAAGCGTGTCCGGACAGCCGTCTACCGAGAGTTTTGGGATGCTTATCGGGTTCAGCGAATGATAAGGCTACACGATATAAGGGTGGCGGCGACACTCTTGTTGAACTTGGAAAGGATAATCCGAATCCCATCTAATTTTAATTCTGTTATATAGTTAGAATCATCGAAAGGATGATCGACTCTTTGAGTCTGGGGTTCGTGTAAAAGTTGATCCCAAAATAACAGGGGAGCCTCAAGTGCTTACAGAATTAGACATTAACATGTCTATGGCTCGAGAATATATAAGTGGTATTGATGATGATTATTAATAAAAAAGATGAACGGCTATTTTCTGTGTTTTAGTTTTTGCGCGTACAATATACTATTCAATAGAAAATGATATTCCACAATCGGCGTGATTACGGAAGACCATAAGTCTAAGTCTTCGGTAGGATTTAGGTTTTTTTCCTTTAAAATCGTTGACGTTTTTCGATTGGTAAATACCTTGACAGCAAGTGGTAAATTTCGTGGCAACTGCTTGTAAAAACCATGGAAGAGATGGTACATTCTTGTGGCTGTAATCAGACTGAGGCCAATTTCAATCAAACATTGGTTGATGTTGAGATAACGGGGAATTAGTCAAAGAATGATTGTTTGTGGAGAAGCTGTCCTTTTAAGAGGATAGACTGCTTATTTTAATAGCATTCAGAACAAATTGCCGACAAGTTTTTTTCCTATTTATTGAATGAAATCCTGATATACAAGGGATTCAAGCGAATTCAATCAAACGTTTATTTAGTTTTTTTGCAGGGGAATATGGTAGGAATTAGTCTGTTAAAGAGGGATATAGTCGGGAAGGCTAGAAATCTGTCATTTTTCAAAAAGGGTTTCGTCAATCTATTTAAAGGTTTAGGCATTCATATGTTTATCTATCAAGGATAATAAGGTTTTTAATCAAACGTTTGATTGGTCATTTCTAATGGAGAAATCAATAGGAATTTGTTGGTGCTGCCGCAAAAAAGGGCCGTCAATTGTATTGGAAGCGGTGGGAGGAGATCCGAGGGAATAGAAAGGTACCTTATAAGTTAACCACCCTGCACCGATAGGAGCAGAGCGGTCCACCCTTAATCGCAGTGAAATAACTCAATCTATGATCTCGCATTCATCCGGTTGGGCAGTTCCTGTATCGATTGGACCACCGCATCTATCTTGGATTCAATCCTGGGCCAGTGGGGTCAGACCCCCACTCAGCTAAAATTTAATGCGGTAGAGCGTGATGGTAAAACGGTGACATATCGGACAGATATAGTGACACTGTAGCCATTAAGGGAGCGACAGCCCCTTGAGCTGTTCATTTTTGAGTGCAACATCTTAAATCTTAATATCAATCTTCGCAGTTTTCTTTAACTCTTCAACCTGCTTAGCGAGTTTTTCCTGCTTTTTTTGCTGTTGGAGAGATTGTTCGATTTGCGGTTTTACCTTTTCAAGCTTAGGAACTTCTTGTCCAGTACTCTTTCCTTGTTCCGCATATTGATCATACGTTTTTTGAATTTCTTCATCGGTTATTTTACCAGCCGGCACTTCTTTCTCAACGTACTGGTTAAGTTTAATATCGTCAGCTATTTGAGTTTCAAGTATTTTCATATCCATGCCGGATTTTTTAAGAGCGGCTTCGAATTCTTTTTCTGTTTTAAACTGTTTTTTCACTTCGTCCAGCTGCTTATTAATATCTGCCTCTGAAACTTTATAGCCTTTTTTATCTGCCTCTTGAAGAAGAAGAGTTTGACCGACTAAGCTGTCAATTATTTGTTTTTTCACTTGCTCTGCAGCTTCTTTAGAAGTCGGATCTTGTCCCATTTGCTGCATTTGTCCTTGTGCAGATGCTAAAGCGCTATTATAGTCGCTTCCTAAAATTTCTTTATCATTCACTTTGGCAACAGTTTTCTTTTCATCTATTTGCTGTGCTTCTAATTTCTTTTGCATTTCTTCCATTTGTTTTTGCTGTTCCTTCTGCTGATGGGTTTCCGCTGTTTTTGCTTTATCATCATTTTTAGCTTCTTTACTTTCTTCATTTCCTCCGCATGCTGCTAAAACAACGGCCATTAGACCGGTTATTAATGTAAACATTATTTTTTTCATAATCGATCTCCTTCCATAAGCTAGAAGTATAATTTTCCCCTAAAAAAAATCATCTAGTGCGCATTATAATGTTAATCTTACGAAAAAGAAACAGTATGGGCTCTTTTTTAATATTTATAACAGGATTGAAACATTTTTAATGATAATGGATGCCTGTAAAAAAACAAATTTCGAAAACGATTAAGCGATTTAAAGCGTCTTAAAGGGAATGCCTTTGGTCAGTGGGGTCAGACCCCACACAGCTCTTGTCCACGTTCAATACTAGATGGTATTTAACCTGAGAAACGTCCCAAGGGACTTCGTGGAATCGTTTATAGTAATAGAATGAAAACCCGTTGCTAGTTTAGGTATTTAATCATCCTACATTCCAAAAAGGATAGCAGCAGTCCAATTAGTTATATACATACGCAATCTTTATATAAGGGGGGCTCGACATGCTTTTCTCTTAAATGGGTGATGAAGAAGGTTGGTGGCACCTTTAACCAAACGTTTGATTAATGTTGAGATATCGGGGATTTAGTCAAAGAATGATCATTTACCTTCCAAAATGTACCCATTCGTGCTTTCATTTGTTGCAAATTATCAAATGTTTTTATTGAAGAGTAAAATTGCACCATGGTATATTTTACCTATAGATAATAAAACATATAACGTGATTAAGGAGGATGTCGTTTTTTTTGCTTTTATAAAAGTTATTCATATAGTAATAATTTCCTAATAGAATTGTACAAAAAGGGTTCTTTAGAAAGTGGTGAGAAACGATGCCAAATCATGTGCTAAGGGATCATTTACGGCTGAAACGGAGGATGGATTTGTGTATTTATTAGTGAGGTTCGATTAAATAATATTTTTGCTTTTCCTAATTGGATTTCAAGCATAATGGCAATGTTGCCTATGATAAAAACGCATGGAAAGAAAAAGAAATAAACATAGTACAACGGGCTAATGATCAAATGGTGCCACTCTTATTTAGAAATTTACATTGATCCAATGTGACGTTTTTTGAATCTATTTTTTGAAAAATTATGGAATTAGGGGTTAACAAGATGATAATTGGGCTTACAGCAGTTGTGTTGGTAGTTCTACTTGGGATCGTGTACGAACGGGTTTCAAGAAATCGGGATGCGCGAAGATCCCTTCCAGGTCAAATGATGGATGTGGATGGCTATCGTCTCCACATGATCGATCGTGGTCAGGGCGGGCCCACAGTCGTCCTGCTTCATGGAGCGGGAGATTCTACTCATTCATGGCTCCATATTTGCAATGAAGTTAGCAAGTTTACCCGCGTGTTTACTTATGACCGCCCAGGGTTGGGATCAAGTGGTCCGGGGCCTGCGCCAAGCCCCGATCATACCATTAGGGAACTTAATAATCTATTAAACAAGGCTGGAATTCCAGGACCATATGTGATTGTCGGTCATTCTTTAGGCGGACTTATTAGCCGGCTCTATGCTTTGGAATATCCCGATAAGGTGGCAGGCTTGGTCTTCTTGGACTCCACCCATGAGTTTTTAAAGGACGATGTTAAATTCAAACAGGGATTCGCCGCCCTCGGCTTGATGCTAAAGATGTTGCGACTTCTTTCTCCGTTTGGAATTCCACGGTTTCTAGGAAACGTGTTAGGTATTGTCCCGATGTTTGGTAACGAGAAGTCGTATTACAAACAGCAAATTAGTTCCGATGAATACAAACAATGGAAAGGAATTATCTACAGCAATATTGCCGGTAATGCTGCTGGAGCAGAATTTAAAGGGGCCTGGTCGCATTTGGACACTGCGGTGAATCAATTGAATAATAGTGCGGAAAAACCTCAGTTTGGAGACCTTCCAATTGTGGTTGTGAACAACCCAGGATATGGTGATACATGGACGGAGATGCAGAGAGAACTTGCTTCCCGCTCCACCAACCATATCCATAAGATTAGTGATCGCAAGGGGCACAGCCTACAGATGCCGCGGCCGGAATTTGTTATTGAAGCCATAAGTCATGTTGTTGAACAGGTACGAAAGAAAGAATACGGTGCCTGTCACGCCCCGAATTTTGTCGAAGATTGATAGGTTTTTATATTTGTAGAAAACGATAGAATAGAGTTGCAACTGAATATTGTTAGGGTGGCTGGTTGTCAATCTTCTTTCTTTTCAGGAAGGAGGTGATAATCATGGAAACATTTCTTGAAATGCTACGGGAAATTCTGAAGGGGGTAATCCGGGAATAAGTAGTTCAGTTTTAAGGTAGAAAAATTAAATTAACAGTACAATTATGAGTCCAATTCTCAAAAGAATAGGACTCTTTATTTTTGTTGATATATCAGTGTTTGTGAGTGAAAAATGTAAAAAATGACACATAAATTAGCATACCAATTAGTAGTTAGACAATGGCTATTGGTCATATGTCAAAAGTCGTGCTAATTTCGTTGTTAATTTTAGGTCGAAAGTTGTTATGATTTAAATAAGGAGGTTGATACGAAGCGAAGTTCATCAAACAGAAGAATACCAACGCTGATAAGGTTGATTGGATGATTTCCGAAAGGTTTTAAACCATCGTTAAGGACTATGTGAATTTATGTTAAAATTAAAACAAGAGATAATATAGAGAAGGTAAGGGGATTGAAGTGAAGAAAGTAATTTTGTTAATTTTATTTTGGTGTATTATTATATTTTCCGTTATAGCACAGATGTCAGACAAATTTATTGATTGGCTGAATCCAAATGCAGTATCTCTTATAGACGAAAGAATGACATATACATTCAATCCTATGTTGATAAATTTCCTTGTTTTATTTTTATTGTGGAAAGTAAGAATTCAAAAGCATTTGTTCCGTTTCTCTTTCTTACTCAATGCAGTTCTTTTTCTATATTTTATTAATTATCAATTTGGGGATATGGGTCTTGGAAAGTTTAGATAAATATTACTGTTTTTGCCGTCCCCAAATGACCGAAAGTTGACGGTGTTGCCTGTCCAGAATTAGTCGGATATAATGTCCATGTATACATATTTCGGAACATTT
>NZ_JBIVOP010000033.1:0-43457 GCF_044754175.1 Neobacillus sp. NPDC093127 | reverse complement strand
ATTAGCTCATAAATGTTACGTTGGCTTAGTTTTATAAAAAAACTAAAAAATATTGTTTGTTGACGTTTTTGTTTGTTTAGTTTTCAAAGAACAATTTTTTGAATCACTCGTAAGCGACTTAATTAATATACCATCTGTTTTATAGTAAGTCAACAGCTTTTTTGTATTTTCACAACAAACATCTTAGAAACAAAATTTTAAAAAGAAAGGCTATGTTAAAAGTGAATGTTGATTTCCGTTCCAGGCGCTTCGCGTTCCGCGGGAGTCTCGCGCCTTCCACTCCAATCAACATTTGATCAAAATCAACAATATTCTTTAACAGAGCCAAAAGAAAAAGGAACACCAAGCGGTGCTCCTTCCCTGTTACTTACTCTTCATTTTCTGTTGTGCTTTCATTTGTGGTATCTTCAGAAGAGGTGTCTTCGATTTCACCATTGGTTTCATTTTCATGGACTTCTTCTTTTTCTACTTTTGCCACTGTTGCTACAAATTCGTTTTCACTTTCCTTCATACTAATGAGTTTCACACCTTGTGTGTTTCGGCCCATTTTTGAAATACCGGCTACATCCATCCGAATGAGGACCCCGCCAGTAGTAATAAGCATCAGATCTTCTTCTCCAGTAACGGCGCGCATGGAAACAAGGTTTCCGTTTTTCTCCGTTACATGGCAGGTTTTTATCCCTTTACCGCCTCTACCCTGGATGCGGTATTCAGATGCTGGTGTTCGTTTACCATAACCATTTTTAGTTACAATTAGAACATCATTATCCTCTTCTAATACTTCCATTCCGACCACTTCATCACCAGGATCAAGGGTAATACCTTTAACACCTGTTGCTGTACGTCCCATCGATCTTACATCGGTCTCAGGGAAGTGGATCAACATGCCGTTCTTTGTACCAATAATCATGTGCTTGCTGCCATCCGTTAGACGAACGGAGATTAATTCATCACCCTCACGCAAACTTAAGGCAATTAGACCATTGTTCCGAATATTAGCGAATGATGTTAACGGGGAACGTTTAGAGACACCTTCTTTTGTGGTAAAGAATAAGGACCAATCATCCACGAATTCCTCAACAGGAATAATGGCGTTCACCCATTCTCCTTTTTCAATGCCAAGAAGGTTAATAATCGGGATCCCTTTCGCTGTTCGGCTGAATTCTGGTATTTCATAGCCTTTTGAACGATAGACCTTCCCTTTGTTTGTAAAGAAGAGAATCGTATCATGTGTCGATGTCGTAATTAAATGTTCGACGAAATCATCTTCATTCGTTCCCATCCCTTGTATCCCGCGGCCGCCGCGTCTTTGCGCCCGATAAGTAGAAACCGGAAGACGCTTAATGTATCCATTGTGGGTTAACGAAATAACAATATTTTCGCGGGGGATTAAATCCTCATCTTCAATATTTTCTAATCCGGCGGTTACAATCTCTGTTCGGCGTTTATCATTGAAACGTTCTTTAATTTCCAGTAATTCTTCCCGGATAATTTCAAGGATTTTTTCTTCATCAGCTAAAATCGCCTTTAATTCGGCAATAAGCCTCATCAAGTTTTGGAATTCGTCCTCAATTTTTTCGCGTTCCAATCCTGTTAAACGCTGCAGGCGCATATCCAGGATGGCCTGTGCTTGTTTCTCGGATAGATTAAATTGAGTCATTAAACCTTCACGGGCAATATCGGTTGTCTGCGAATTGCGAATAAGAGTAATAACAGCATCTAAATTATCGAGAGCAATTCTTAAGCCTTCTAAAATATGGGCACGTGCTTCTGCTTTACGCAATTCAAATTCTGTTCTGCGGCGAATGACCACTTTTTGGTGATCCAAGTAATGAACCAAACATTGTTTAAGGTTCAGCACCTTCGGATGTCCATTAACAAGGGCTAATGTATTGATTCCGAAGCTAGTTTGCAGTGCCGTTTGTTTATATAAATTATTTAAAAGAACATTGGCATTGGCATCCTTACGAACCTCAATAACAATTCGCATCCCTTTACGATCGGATTCATCTCTCAGATCTGTAATGCCTTCAATTTTTTTATCACGTGCTAATTCAGCTATCTTTTCGACTAATCTCGCTTTATTTACTTGATACGGCAATTCCTTAACAATAATAACTTCTTTACCGTTTGATTTTTGTTCAATTTCTACTTTTGCACGAAGAGTTATCGATCCTCTGCCTGTTTCGTATGCTTTTCGAATACCACTTCGACCGAGAATTAATCCAGCTGTTGGAAAATCCGGACCGGGGATAATTTCCATTAACTCTGGGATCGTGATTTCAGGGTCTCGTGAAATAGCTAAAACTCCATCAATGACTTCTCCAAGCTGATGCGGCGGTATATTAGTCGCCATCCCAACAGCAATCCCGGTTGTCCCGTTGACTAGAAGGTTGGGAAAACGTGCGGGCAGTACAACCGGCTCTCTTTCCTCACCATCGTAGTTATCCTGATAATCAATGGTATCTTTATTTAAATCTCTTAATAATTCCATTGAAATCTTTGACATTCTAGATTCTGTATAACGCATCGCTGCCGCACTGTCTCCATCGACAGATCCGAAGTTCCCGTGGCCATCGACGAGCATGTAGCGATAGTTAAAATCCTGTGCCATACGAACCATTGTTTCATATACTGCTAAGTCACCATGGGGGTGATATTTACCAATTACATCCCCAACGATACGAGCAGACTTTTTATACGGTTTATCCGCATGGATACCGAGGTCATGCATGGCGTATAAAATACGGCGGTGAACTGGTTTTAGCCCGTCACGAACGTCTGGAAGGGCACGAGAAACAATAACACTCATCGCATAGTCTAGGAATGATGAACGCATCTCCTGACTGATATTAATCTCTTTTATTTGAGGATTGGGTGTTTCAGACATATTTAGTACCTCCCTCCGAAAAGTTTTATATATCTAAATTCTTAACGTATTGTGCATTTTCTTCAATAAAGTTCCGGCGCGGTTCTACCTTTTCACCCATTAACATATCAAAGGTTTCATCTGCTTCAATGGCATCTTTAAGACTAACTTGGAGCATGCTTCGTTGCGCAGGATCCATCGTTGTTTCCCATAATTGTTCAGGGTTCATCTCACCTAAACCTTTATACCGCTGGATATTAGGCTTTGGCGTAGCTGGCAGCACTGAAAAGATCTGCTCCAATTCTTTGTCATTATAGGCGTACTCAATTCGTTTACCTTGTTGAACTTTATAAAGCGGTGGCTGGGCAATATAAACATAACCTGCTTCGATAATTTTCCTCATAAAACGGTAAAAAAACGTTAAGAGCAGCGTTCGAATATGAGCACCATCGACATCCGCATCTGTCATAATGACGACTTTATGATAACGAGCTTTAGCAATATCAAAATCTTCTCCGATTCCTGTTCCAATCGCAGTAATCATCGCCCTGACTTCATTGTTAGAAAGAATTCTATCAAGACGTGCTTTTTCTACATTAAGAATTTTCCCTCGAAGCGGCAGAATGGCTTGGAAATGCCGATCACGGCCTTGTTTTGCCGATCCTCCAGCAGAATCTCCCTCAACGATATACATTTCACTTTCCGCCGGATCCTTTGATGAACAGTCAGCTAACTTCCCAGGTAAACTGGAAACCTCTAACGCACTTTTCCTGCGGGTTAATTCCCTTGCTTTCTTGGCTGCAAGTCTTGCACGTGCGGCCATTAAGCCTTTATCGACAATTTTCCTGGCTACAGTTGGATTTTCTAACAAAAACTTTTCAAATGTGCTCGCAAACACGGTATCTGTAATCGCCCTGACTTCAGAGTTTCCAAGCTTTGTCTTCGTTTGTCCTTCAAATTGCGGGTCAGGGTGTTTAATTGACACAATGGCTGTGATTCCTTCTCGAACATCTTCCCCTGAAAGATTTGTATCATTTTCTTTGATTAAACCATTTTTCCTTGCATAATCATTAATGACTCTTGTCAAAGCTGTTTTAAAACCTGATTCGTGTGTACCGCCTTCATACGTGTGGATATTATTTGCGAAGGAGTAAATGCTATCTGTATAGCCCTCGTTATATTGGAGGGCGACTTCAACACTAATTCCGTCACGTTCTCCTTCCACAAAAATCGGTTCTTCATGAATAACCTCTTTAGTACGGTTTAAATGCTCAACATAGGATTTAATTCCGCCTTCGTAGTAATATTCATTTTGTTTATTTTCTACCCGCTTATCTTCAATCGTGATCTTGATGCCGCGATTTAAGAATGCCAGTTCACGAAGGCGAGTGGCGAGAATGTCATATTCAAACTCCAATGTTTCGGTGAAAATTTCGCTATCCGGTTTAAAGTGTGTAATCGTACCGGTTTTGTCAGTCGTTCCGATTACACTTAACTCAGAAACTACGACGCCTCGTTCAAATTTTATTTGGTAAATATTGTTATCGCGATGGACGTAAACTTCAAGCTGGGTGGAAAGGGCATTTACAACTGAAGCACCAACGCCATGGAGACCACCGGAAACTTTATACCCTCCGCCGCCAAATTTACCGCCGGCGTGAAGAACTGTCATGATGACTTCCACCGCTGGCCGGCCCATTTTTTCCTGAATGCCGACTGGGATTCCACGGCCATTATCCTTAACCGTAATGCTGTTGTCTTCTTCAATAATGACATTAATTTCGTCACAGAACCCAGCGAGTGCCTCGTCAATACTATTATCAACAATTTCCCAAACAAGATGGTGGAGACCCTTACCGCTGGTTGAACCGATATACATACCAGGTCTTTTTCGAACAGCTTCCAGTCCTTCTAACACCTGAATCTGATCGGCACCATATGTTTCTTCATCGATTGCTTTTTGTTCCATAGTCATGCTAGTTCACCTGCACCTTCTTACAAAAATACATCTATATTCCAAAATGATTTTAAAATCCCTGTATATTCCTTTGATTTGAACGTTTCTTTAATGTTCCAGAAGCAATTGGGGATAAATAAACCTTGTCGTATGTAATAATGACCGACTTAAAGGGGCTTTTGGACAAATTAATTAACTTTTCCTGATGACGATGTAAGAACTCTTTAATTAGGTTTGAATGGTTTACACTCTCTTTATCCAAGATTGAAATGATATCCTTCGCCCTTATGTTCAGATCTTCCCCAATATGAATATACATGCTCCACCTCAATTAACTTTCTACAATCGCACCTGCTTCAACTACAAAGGTTGAGGCTTCTTTTAATGTTTGATGATGGATTCCCTCAACACTTGTTGTTGTCACAAACGTTTGGACTTTTCCTTGAATGGTATTAAGCAAATGGGATTGGCGGTAATCATCTAATTCCGATAAAACATCGTCAAGAAGGAGAATAGGATACTCTCCAATTTCATTGTGGATTAATTCAATTTCAGCAAGTTTGACGGATAGGGCGGTTGTTCGCTGCTGCCCTTGGGATCCGAATGTTTGAACATCCCTGCCATTGACAAGAAATAACAAGTCATCACGATGAGGGCCGAAAAGGGTAGTGCCCCGTTCAATTTCCCTCGTTCTGACCTTTGCGAACTTTTCCATAAAGCTTGCTACCATCTTCGACAAATTTTGCTCTTCTAATACCTCAACTGAAGGCTTATAGGTAATCTCCAGCGATTCCAGCCCCCTTGATATCCCTTGGTGAATCGGTTTGGCCCAATTTTGCAGTAAACGAAGGAATTCAAACCTTTTGGTCACAATCTTGACGGCTGTTTGAATAAATTGCTCCGTTAAAATTTCGAGCATCGTTTGGTCCGTTTGTTTTTTTATTTGCATCATTTTTAAATAATGATTACGCTGCTGAAGTATTTTTTGATATTGACTCATATCATGTAAATAAATGGGGGATACTTGCCCGATTTCCATATCGATAAACCGTCTTCGGACCTGCGGGCTGCCTTTCACAATGTTAAGGTCTTCTGGTGCAAACATAACTACGTTCATATTTCCGACATACTGGCTTAACCGTTGCTGCTCAATATGGTTACATTTGGCCTTTTTTCCCTTTTTGGAGATAATTAATTGCAGCGGTAAAGAGCTGTGCTGCTTTTGAACTCTGCCCTCTATTTTAGCATACTCTTGGTCCCAGCGAATAAGTTCTTTATCATTCGAGGTTCGGTGTGACTTTGCCATCGCTAACACATAAATAGATTCCATGACGTTTGTTTTCCCTTGGGCGTTTTCGCCAAGGATGACATTTACTTTATTTTCAAATTCAATGAATAATTCTTGATAATTACGGTAATTTTGCAGCGCTAACTTTTCAATATACATGGCAAACATCCTTTAGCTACTCGGTAATCACAAACTCCCCAAAGCCGGCAATTTGGACTTTGTCACCTGCACGAAGCTTTCTTCCTCTTCTTTGGTCCTGTTCACCATTTATTACGACCTCATGTTCACTTAAAAACCATTTTGCCATGCCACCCGTTTGAATTACGTCAGCCAATTTCAAAAATTGCCCCAATGTAATATATTCCGTGTTCAGCTTTATTTTTTCAGGCACAATTGTCACCCTCATTTCTAAAATGGTCTCAATACTTTATTTTACTAAACAATTCGTTTAGATACAAAGAAAACTAAAAAGAATTTGTTTAAAAAATAAACCAAGCCGCCATTTTACTGGCGGCAATGGAGGAATATGATAAATTTTAGTAGGTTCTAACCGGTAAAATCAGCTGTAAGATGGTTTCGTCATGCAGGGGACGAATAACAAAAGGACGCATGGCTCCAGTAAAGCTAACTTTAATATCCGTGCCTTCAAGTGCCTTTAGGGCATCCATCATGTATTTCGCACTAAAGGAAATTTTCAATTCCTCTCCCTCAATTGATTGGCTTTGAATCTCTTCAACCACCTTGCCAACCTCAGGGGTATTTGAAGAAACTTCGATGATTTTGTCGGCAATTGTTGAAAACTTGACGACATTGTTTCTTCCTTCACGTGCAAGAAGGGAGGCACGGTCAATTGCATGAAGGAATTCTTTCGTATTAACCGTTATCTCCGTTTTACTTTCACTTGGAATCAGTCTAGATGTATCTGGATAATTGCCTTCTAACAATCTTGAGAAAAATAATAAGTGCTTTGCTTTAAATAAAATTTGATTTTCGGTAATGACAATATCAATTAGTTCATTTGTGTCATCAATAATTTTACTTAACTCGTTCAAACTTTTGCCTGGAATCACGACATTGTAGCTTGCATTCATTTCCGTTTCAATTTTTGCTTTCCGGAGCGCCAGACGATGGCTGTCTGTTGCAATACAGTTTAGTTCCCCATTTTCAATCTTCCAGTTGACACCTGTCAAGATGGGCCGTGTTTCTGAGGTGGACACCGCAAAATGCGTTTGTCTGATCATTGCTTTTAATAGATCTGTCGCAATATGAAATTTATTATTTTCTTCGATTTGCGGCAAGTGCGGATATTCCTCTGCATCCAGACCGTTTAGGTTGAATTCTGATTTTCCGGAACGGATCACAGTTTGGAGTGATCCCAGTACTTCTATTTCGACTGAATCTGTAGGGAGTTTTTTGACAATTTCACTAAAGAATTTGGCTGGGAGTACAATTGCACCGGGTTGTTTGATTTCGACAATTTCATCCCCAGCTTCCTCTTTAGGAATAAACGATTCAATAGAGATATCTGAATCACTTCCGGTTAGGGTTACCCCATCTGCGGCTGCGGTAATTTTAATTCCCGTTAAGATCGGAATCGTTGTTCTAGTTGTGATCGCCTTCATAACATCTTGGACACTTTGCACCAGACGGTCGCGTTGGATTATAAATTTCATTTTTTATCCCCCTTGTGAGCATATTTTTAAAAGCATAAACATATAATATTATTTTTAAAAAAAATAGTAGAAGTACTAGTAGGGCCTGTTAGTATGTGGATAACTACTTGTTTTCAATAGAAACACAGTCTATCCACATGTGGACAGACTGTGTACAGAAAGGTAAAAGTTATTCACAATCATATTAAATTTTCAACAGCTCATTCAGTTCTTTCATTTGCTTTTGGAACTGTGAATCTGATTGAAGGAGTTTTGAAATTTTTTCATGGGCATGAATAACAGTTGTATGATCGCGTCCGCCAAATTCTTCCCCTATTTTAGGCAAAGAGTGGTCGGTTAATTCACGTGAGAGGTACATGGCAATTTGTCTTGGGAAGGCGACAGATTTTGTTCGTTTTTTTGCCTTGAAATCCTCAAGTTTAATACTATAGTGCTCACCGACGATCTTTTGAATTTCAAGGATGGTTATCACCCGTGGTTTAGAGCTTGGAATGATATCCTTTAATGCTTCCGCAGCAAGATCGGCATTGATGTCTTTATTTATTAGCGATGAATAGGCAACAACGCGGATGAGTGCACCCTCTAGTTCACGAATATTGGAATCAATTTGATTGGCAATATAAAGCATTACTTCGTTTGGAATATCTAAACCTTCTGCCCGCGCCTTTTTCCGGAGAATGGCAATTCTGGTTTCTAAATCCGGCGGAGTAATATCGGTAATTAAGCCCCATTCAAACCGTGAGCGCAGACGGTCCTCCAATGTCGGAATTTCCCTTGGCGGCCGGTCGCTGGAGATAATAATTTGTTTGCTTTCCTCATGCAGCGCATTAAATGTATGGAAAAATTCCTCCTGTGTTGATTCTTTTCCAGCCAAAAACTGAATATCATCAATGAGCAGGATATCCACGTTTCGATATTTATTGCGAAAATTCTCCGCTCGGTTGTCACGAATCGAGTTAATGAACTCATTGGTGAATTTTTCTGATGATAAATAAACTACCTTTGCAGACGGATTATGGTCTAAGACGTAATGACCGATCGCATGCATTAAGTGTGTTTTCCCTAGGCCTACGCCCCCATAGATAAACAATGGATTGTACGCTTTTGCCGGTGCTTCTGCAACAGCAAGTGAGGCTGCATGGGCAAATCGGTTGCCGGAACCAATTACAAACGTATCAAACGTGTACTTCGGATTTAATATGTTTGGCGGGAAATCGCTGTGATCGTCGTCCTTTTTTGCCCTTTTTGGGGGTGTTGGCACGTCTTGGCTTTCCTCTTTTTGATTTTGCGGAATAATAAACTTCACTGAAAGTTCTTCTCCAGTGATTTCGTAAAGTATTCCTGAGATTAACTGAGAATAACGCTCTTCCAGCCAATCGCGAGCGAATTCATTCGGGGCGGTGATGACTAGCAGATCGCCTTGAAGGGAATGAGCCTTTGTCGACTTAAGCCAGGTATCAAAGCTAGGCTTGCTTATCTTTTTCTCAATATTGCCCAGCGCCGCATTCCATAGATCCGCAATATTTTCCAACGAATATCCCTCCTTTTTTCTTACTTTTTATCTAAAAAGCTGTCCGAATTTATTTAGTATTTTTTTCTCCACCCGGTAACCTAATCGACTAAAGTTCCGTGAAAATAGCTGTCATACAACAGGACACAGCCTAGTAATTTATAAATATACAATAACATTAATGGCAGTTCAGGTTGTGGAAAACGTATAATAAGGAAATTAAGTGGAGTTTCGACAATATCCACCGCTTGTGGACAAGTTTCTACAGAGCTATAGAATAACATGTCCACATGTTATCCACAAACTGTGGATAAATTTAATTTAGGATAAAGTTATTCAGAGTGAAAACACAAATATAATATCAAATAATAGCAATAGGTGCAATGGTTTTTCGTAGTTTATCCACAACTTAACATTATGTGCATAGAAATTGTCCACAAGGTAAAGTTCTGTGAAAAACTTGTCAATATCCTGTGGGGACAATGAAAAACTTGTCGATTTTTTATCCACAGGTATAAAAATAAAGGGGATTTTCTTTTAGGATGGAATTTCTGGAAAGTAGTTTCGATCATGTTCAAAAAAATAAAAAAAGGAAACAATATTTGGAGAGTGGTTGACATTTTTATGCTGCCGTCTTTATAATAGTCTAGACTCTGTTTAATTTGAGAGCTATTCCTCAGGGAGGTGTCATATAATGAAAAGAACATATCAACCAAATAGTCGTAAACATAGTAAAGTTCACGGTTTCCGTAGTCGCATGAGCTCAGCAAATGGACGTAAGGTTCTTGCTCGTCGTCGTCTAAAAGGAAGAAAAGTATTATCAGCTTAGGCCACTGCAACGTCAGTGGTCTTTTTTCTAATCCGTCTGAGGGTGTTATGATGAAAAAAGAGTTACGAATAAAAAAGAATAAAGAATTTCAAGCTGCCTTTCAGAATGGAACTTCTTTTGCCAATCGGCAGTTTGTAGTCTATTCATTAAAAAAAGAGGACCAGGACTTTTTTCGCATTGGCCTGTCTGTCAGTAAGAAGATTGGCAATGCTGTGACTAGAAACAGAATTAAAAGGTATGTAAGACAAGCTGTTTTTGAGTTAAAGGATCAATTAGCAATCGGGAATGATTATGTGATTATTGCCAGGAAGCCAACGGCCGAGATGGACTTTTTTGAGGTGAAAAAAAGTATCACTCATGTCCTTAAAGTGGGTAAGGTCCTAAAGAAAAGCAGATGAAGGTAAATGTTTACGATTTAGTCAAAATATAGCTCCGTTTTGAAGACAATTCAGTTGGGAAAATGATAAAATACCAATGAAATATTGTTTTCTTTAGAAAACGGATACATAGAGTTTTTGATAACAGCGATTTTTCAATAAGTAGACGATCGTGAGGAGGAAAATTTGGTTGAAAAAGCGAATATTACTTTTATTCGGCATGCTTTCTGTATTCTTTCTTTTAGCAGGATGCAGTGAGATTAAGAAGCCGATTACGTCAGAGAGCACAGGTTTTTGGAATGAGTACATTGTCTATCCATTGTCCTGGCTGATTAAGGAGGTTGCTCATTTTCTAGGAGACAACTATGGCTTTTCGATTATTGTCGTTACGATTTTAATTCGATTAGTGCTATTGCCGCTGATGATTAAGCAGACAAAGAGCTCAAAGGCGATGCAGGCCCTGCAGCCAGAAATGAAGGCACTGAAAGAAAAATACAGCTCTAAAGATCAAAAGACACAGCAAAAGCTGCAGCAAGAAACAATGGCGCTGTTTTCCAAGCATGGCGTTAATCCGATGGCAGGCTGTTTCCCATTAATCGTGCAAATGCCAATTTTAATTGGTTTTTATCATGCCATTTCTAGAACACCAGAGCTTAAGGTAGGAACATTCCTTTGGTTTGAGCTTGGTCATTCAGATCCATATTATATTTTGCCGATTGTTGCCGGTATCACCACCTTTATCCAGCAAAAAATGATGATGGCTGGTCAGCAGCAAAACCCGCAAATGGCAATGATGTTATGGATGATGCCGATTATGATTGTCTTTTTCGCGTTTAGTTTCCCAGCAGCTCTTTCCTTGTACTGGGTTGTCGGAAATATATTTATGATTGTGCAAACCTATTTTATTAAAGGACCGGATTTACGGGCAACTGCAACCGGTAAAGTGGGGGAAAAGAAGTGAAACAGGTAACTGCTACAGGACAAAATGTCGAAGAAGCAGTAGAATCAGCTTTAGCTCAATTACAGACAACAAAAGACCGCGCCGAGGTAGACATCATAGACGAAGGAAAAAAAGGGCTTTTCGGTATTTTTGGTTCACGTCCGGCTGTCGTCAAAGTAACAGTCATCATCGATCCACTTGAGGAAGCAAAGAAATTTCTAACCCAAGTGAGTGAACAAATGGGCGCTCCGGTGGAAATCGAAATCAAACGTGACGGCAAACAGGTTCACTTTGTAATGACGGGGGAAAAGATTGCTCTTTTGATTGGGAAAAGAGGTCAAACACTAAATTCGCTGCAATATTTGACACAGCTCGTCATTAATCGTTTTTCCAATCAATATTTAACGGTTATTTTAGACGCTGAGGATTACCGCAATCGACGCAGCGAAACGCTAATTCAATTAGCACACCGCCTGGCGCTAAAGGCTGTTAAGTCAGGAAAAGATGTGCCATTAGAACCAATGCCATCCTATGAACGTAAAGTGATTCATACCGCTTTAGCCGATAACAAACGGGTGAAAACATTTTCAGATGGCTCCGAACCACATCGATTTATTGTGATTACACCAGTGAGAAAGTAAATTTTTAAAAAAAGACATCCAGCTTATATTTAAGCAGAGTGTCTTTTTTTTGCTTTGGCTGTGTTAAAGTACATTGTTGATTTTGAGCACAATGTTGATTGGAGTGGAAGGCGCGAGACTCCTGCGGGAGCAGCGGGACAGGTGAGACCCCGCAGGCGCTTTAGCGCCGAGGAGGCTCACCGCCCGCCCCGCGGAAAGCGAAGCGCCTGGAACGGAAATCAACATTCACTTTTAACACAGCCTTTGCCTTAATTAAATAATTCATCTGTCGATAACTTTGTTTCGTTTCTTGTTTTATTGTTATTCACATGTGGATAAGTTAAAATAATACAAGGACATGATCAGGTTGTGGATAATTTCCGTAGTAAAAATAAAAGTTCATGTGGTATTCTAGTAATTTGGAGAAAAAGTTATTTTTAAAATATAGATGGATTTTTTTATTTGTGAGGTGAAGAAAATGGAATTTGATACGATTGCAGCGATATCGACGCCGATGGGGGAGGGTGCCATTGCGATTATTCGTTTGAGCGGTGAAGAGGCCATTCAAATAGCAGATAAGCTATTTAAGAGTATCGGGGGCAAAAGGCTAGCTGAAGTGGCAACCCATACGATTCACTATGGGCATCTTGTAGATCCGAAAAGCGGGCAAGTGGTGGAAGAGGTAATGGTCTCTGTCATGAAAGGACCGAAGACGTTTACGAAAGAGGATGTAGTTGAAATAAATTGCCATGGCGGAATTGTTTCCGTGAATCGAGTATTACAGCATGTATTAACGAATGGCGCCAGACTTGCTGAACCCGGTGAATTTACGAAACGGGCTTTTTTAAATGGACGCATCGATTTATCGCAGGCAGAAGCGGTCATGGATTTAATCAGAGCGAAAACAGATCGGGCGATGAACGTGGCTCTCGGGCAAATGGACGGACGCTTATCGAAGCTGATACGCAGACTCCGCCAGGAAATCTTAGAAATCCTCGCCCATGTTGAGGTAAATATTGATTATCCTGAATACGATGATGTCGAAGAAATGACCCATAAAATGCTTAATGAAAAGGCTCATTTCGTTCACGAAGAAATAAATAAGCTGCTGCAAACATCACAGCAAGGGAAAATTTTACGAGAAGGCTTATCTACAGCCATTGTCGGACGCCCAAATGTCGGGAAATCGTCCTTATTAAATAGCCTTGTCCAGGAAAACAAAGCAATTGTTACCGATATTCCTGGAACAACGCGTGATGTGATTGAAGAGTATGTCAATGTCCGGGGCGTACCGCTCAGACTATTGGACACAGCCGGTATTCGAGAAACGGAGGATATCGTCGAACGGATTGGTGTCGAGCGTTCCCGTCAAGTATTGAAAGAGGCAGATTTAATTTTACTTGTATTAAATTATTCTGATCAGCTATCAGAAGAGGATGAAAATCTTTTTAAGGTTGTTGAAGGAATGGACACAATCGTCATTGTTAATAAAACAGACCTGCCGCAGCAAATTGATATGACACGCGTTCGTGAATTAGCAATGGAACATAAAGTTGTGACGACATCACTATTAGAAGATCGCGGTGTCGATGAGCTCGAGGAAGCAATTGCTTCGTTATTCTTTGCTGGTTCGATTGAAGCGGGAGATATGACATACGTTTCCAACAGCCGCCATATTGCTTTACTGCATCAAAGTCTTCATGCAATTGAAGAGGTGCTTGAAGGGGTGGAAATCGGCACTCCGATTGATATTATCCAAATTGATTTAACAAGAACATGGGAACTGCTTGGCGAAATTATCGGCGAAAGCGTCCATGAAAGTCTAATTGACCAGTTATTTGCGCAGTTTTGTTTAGGGAAATAGAAAAGCGGAAGCGCCCTGTTTGCGGCGCTGGAGCTGGACATTTTATTATTTAACGCAATTTTTTCCGTTTTATACGGAAAAGGAGGAAATACATGCAATACGAAGCAGGAAATTATGACGTCATTGTCATTGGTGCCGGCCATGCTGGCTGTGAGGCGGGCCTTGCGGCGGCACGGCTTGGCGCAAAAACATTAATGATTACGATCAACTTAGATATGGTTGCCTTTATGCCATGCAACCCATCTGTCGGCGGTCCGGCAAAAGGGATTGTCGTTCGGGAAATCGACGCCCTTGGCGGCGAAATGGCAAAGAATATCGATAAAACCTATATCCAAATGCGGATGCTGAACACCGGTAAAGGGCCGGCTGTCCGCGCCCTAAGAGCACAAGCTGATAAATTTGCCTACCAGCATGAAATGAAAAAGACTTTGGAAGAAGAGGCAAATTTAACCTTAATCCAAGGCATGGTCGAGCAATTGATCGTCGAGGACGGTGTTTCAAAAGGTGTCATTACCAAAACAGGTGCGATTTACCGTTCAAAAACAGTCATTATTACTACAGGAACATTCTTGCGCGGCGAAATCATTCTTGGTGAATTAAAATATTCAAGCGGTCCGAATAACCAGCAGCCATCGATAAAGCTTTCGGAGCATTTAGAGGAGCTTGGCTTTGAACTAGTGCGGTTTAAAACGGGGACACCGCCACGGGTAAATAGCAACACGATTGATTATAGCAAGACGGAAATCCAGCCTGGTGATGAAATGCCACGCGCCTTTTCCTATGAAACAACAAAATATATTACCGACCAGCTGCCATGCTGGCTGACCTATACAAATGACCGAACCCATCAATTAATTGACGCGAACCTCCATCGTTCACCAATGTTTTCTGGAATGATTAAAGGCACAGGACCAAGGTATTGTCCGTCAATTGAAGATAAGGTTGTTCGGTTTAATGACAAGCCGCGCCATCAGATTTTTCTCGAACCTGAAGGACGAAATACAAAGGAAGTCTATGTACAAGGATTATCAACAAGTCTGCCGGAAGACGTACAGCAGCAAATCATCAAAACGGTTCCCGGCCTTGAAAATGCCCAAATGATGAGAGCCGGTTATGCGATTGAATATGATGCGATTGTACCGACACAGCTATGGCCGACACTGGAAACAAAGGTTGTCAAAAATTTATATACAGCAGGTCAAATTAATGGTACTTCTGGCTATGAAGAAGCCGCAGGTCAAGGGTTAATGGCCGGTATTAATGCCGGTTTGAATGCACTCGGCCGCGAACAATTAGTGTTAAGCCGTTCCGATGCCTATATTGGTGTGTTGATTGATGATTTAATTACAAAAGGAACAAGCGAACCGTATCGTTTGTTAACATCAAGAGCGGAATATCGGCTCTTATTACGTCATGATAATGCCGATCTCCGGTTAACAGAGACAGGGCATGAAATTGGCCTAATCCGTGAACAACGTTATCAATCATTTTTAGTGAAAAGGGCAGCGATTGAAGCAGAAAAGCAACGATTATCGTCAGTCATTTTAAAACCTTCTGCCGAAGTCCAAGAACTAATCCGCAGTATTGGCGGCAGTGAATTGAAGGATGGGATCCGTGCTTCTGATTTGTTAAAAAGACCGGAAATGTCCTATGAATTGCTGGAGACTCTTACGAAATCAAATGATCCTTTGGATGATGAAATCAAGGAACAAGTAGAAATCCAAATTAAGTATGAGGGCTATATTGAAAAATCATTGCAGCAGGTTGAGCGCTTAAAGAAAATGGAAGATAAGAAAATCCCTGAGAATATCGATTACGATGCAATTTCAGGAATCGCAACCGAGGCAAGGCAAAAATTAAAGCAAATCAAACCGCTATCACTAGCCCAAGCATCGCGAATTTCCGGGGTAAATCCAGCCGACATTTCGATTCTCCTTGTCTACCTGGAGCAAGGTCGCGTGGCCAGAATCTCAAATGAATAGGAAGATTTATCAATGAATATCGAACAATTTGAAGCGAGTTTAAAGGAAAAAGGGATTTTCCTTTCTGAAAAGCAGCTGGAGCAGTTTGAAAAGTACTATTCAACCTTGGTTGAGTGGAATGAAAAAATGAATTTAACCGCAATAACGGAAAAAGCAGATGTGTATTTAAAGCATTTCTATGATTCGATTACAGCTTCGTTTTATTTTGATTTTACCAAGCCCTTTCATCTTTGTGATGTCGGGGCGGGTGCAGGATTTCCAAGCATTCCGTTAAAAATCATTTATCCACATATCGAAGTGACCATTGTCGATTCATTAAACAAGCGAATTTCATTTTTAAATCATCTTGCTGACATCTTAAATTTGGAAAACGTTCATTTTGTTCATGATCGGGCGGAAACCTTTGGGGTGAATCCAAACTACCGGGAAAGATTTGATGTCGTAACCGCAAGGGCAGTGGCAAGAATGTCCGTATTAAGTGAATTCTGTTTACCGCTTGTAAAAGTAGGAGGGCATTTTATTGCTATGAAGGCAGCCCATGCCAAGGATGAATTAGAAGTGGGTCAAAAGGCCATATCCACTCTAGGTGGTAAGGTGGAAAAGGAGTTTACCTTTACGCTGCCAATGGAGGAAAGCGAACGAACAATCCTAATCATAAAAAAAGATGGTAAGACACCAAAGAAATACCCCCGGAAGCCAGGAACACCCGGTAAAATGCCAATCGAATAAAGCTTACAATTTTAAGACAAAAATGTTATCCTTGGCAGGAAGAATTAGATTGCATAGAGAATAAGTAATAGGGAGTTTCGTAAAGGTGGTGTTGGGGGATGAAGAGTTCGTTTACACGCTTTTTTGGCCTCGGCGATAAGGGAGAACAAGAGGTTGAGCTTGAGAAAGAGCTGGATATCGAACGAAACGAGGAAATAAAAAAAATACCGATTGATCAGATTGTGCCCAATCGATTCCAGCCGCGGACGGTATTTGATGAAGATAAAATTGAAGAGTTATCGAGAACGATTCATATACACGGTATTATTCAACCGATTGTCGTCAGAGAGTTTGCTGCCGATAAGTATGAAATTATCGCAGGGGAGCGCCGCTGGCGTGCGATGAAATTACTTGGCTGGGCCGAAGCGCCAGCCATTATTAAAAATTTAACCGATACGGAAACGGCCTCTGTGGCCCTTATCGAGAATTTACAGCGGGAAGAGCTATCCCCAATCGAAGAAGCTCACGCCTACGGAAAGCTGCTGGAGCTTCACAACTTGACACAGGAGGCTTTAGCACAGCGCCTTGGTAAAGGACAGTCGACTGTTGCCAATAAACTGCGGCTTCTTAAATTACCGCAGCCGGTTCAGGATGCCTTATTAAATAAGATCATTACTGAACGTCATGCCCGAGCACTTATCCCATTAAAAGATCCGGAAAAACAAGTGACTCTTTTAACAGAAGTGATGGAACGGAATTGGAATGTTAAGCAGACTGAAGAACGGGTTGCCAGGATGCTTGAACAAAAGCATGAAAAACCTAAGCCGAAAAGGAAGGCCTTCAGTAAAGATATGAGAATCGCTGTCAATACCATTCGTCAATCGTTAACGATGGTAACGGACAGCGGCATTAACTTGGATGCTGAGGAAGAAGAATTTGACGAATTTTACCAATTTACCATTCGGATTCCAAAGAAAAAATAGATAAATAGTATCAGGGGAGCAAACGACTTTTAGTCTGCTCCCCTGTTTTTGCGTGGCTCAGCAAGCTATAATTATTTTGGAAAAAAAACAACAACTCATTCATTTCATGATAAAATAGAGGAATGGAATTTTACATTCCTTGTTTTATGGTAGATAATTGGTGATATTCGACACTTTTGATAGAATTTGAGAATAATATCTTTTGAGAATTAAAGGGTAGGTGACAACGTGGGCAAAATCCTTGCAATCGCGAATCAAAAAGGCGGAGTCGGCAAAACAACTACCTCTGTCAACCTAGGCGCTTGCTTAGCCTATATTGGGAAACGGGTCTTACTGGTAGATACAGATCCTCAAGGCAATGCAACCAGCGGCATCGGCATTGAAAAAGCAGAAGTAGAACAATGTATCTATGATGTTTTAGTAGACGATGTCGAAGCGAAAGCTGTTATTAAGCCAACATCTGTTGAGAATTTATATGCTATTCCGGCTACTATTCAGTTAGCAGGCGCAGAAATTGAATTGGTTCCCACTATTTCAAGAGAAGTCCGCCTAAAACGGGCTCTTGGAGAAGTCAAAGATCAGTTTGATTACATTATTATTGATTGCCCGCCATCATTAGGCTTGTTGACAATCAATGCGTTAACAGCTTCTGATGCAGTGTTAATCCCTGTTCAATGTGAATATTATGCGCTGGAAGGCTTAAGTCAGCTATTAAACACGGTTAGACTAGTACAAAAACACTTAAATCAGGACTTGAAAATTGAAGGAGTATTATTAACAATGCTTGATGCACGAACAAATCTCGGCATCCAAGTCATTGAAGAAGTGAAAAAATACTTCCAAGATAAAGTTTATAAAACCATTATTCCAAGAAATGTGCGTCTAAGTGAAGCTCCAAGCCATGGGGAACCAATCATTACCTATGATTCGAGATCCCGCGGTGCTGAAGTGTATTTAGATTTAGCAAAGGAAGTGGTAGCGAATGGCTAAAGGTTTAGGAAAGGGCCTAAATGCTTTTTTTAATGATGTCAGTAAGGAAGAAACTGTCCAAGAGATCAAACTTAAGGATCTGCGTCCCAACCCCTACCAGCCTCGCAAAACCTTTCAACAAGAGTCAATAGATGAATTAAAGGATTCAATTATAGAACATGGAATCTTACAGCCTCTCGTTGTGAGAAAAAGTATTAAGGGCTACGAAATTGTAGTGGGGGAACGGCGTTTTCGTGCAGCTAAAGAAGCGAAGCTTGAAACAGTTCCGGCAGTAGTACGTGAACTTTCTGAACAGAAAATGATGGAATTAGCGGTCCTCGAAAATCTGCAAAGGGAAGATTTAAACCCGATTGAAGAAGGACAAGCCTATCAAACGTTAATGGAAAAGCTGAAACTGACACAGGAAGAAGTAGCAAAGCGGTTAGGGAAAAGCCGGCCGCATATTGCCAATCACATTCGGCTTCTGTCCCTTCCGGCAAATATTCAGGAACTGATTTCAGCTGGGAAAATATCAATGGGCCATGGCCGAGCATTATTAGGGCTTAGGCAAAAGGCAAAGGTGCCAGTTTTAGTTGAAAAGGTTGTCAATGAAGGGCTGAATGTCCGTCAATTAGAAAAATTAATTCAGCAATTAAATGAAAATGTTTCACGTGAAACAAAAAAGCCGGAAAAGAAAAAGGATGTTTTCATCAAAGAAAGGGAACATTTCCTGCGCGAACGCTTTGGGACGACTGTAAATATTAAACAAAACAAAAATAAAGGGAAAATTGAAATTGAATTTTTCTCAAAAGAGGATCTGGAGCGCATCTTAGAAATGCTCAATCAAGAGGATTCATTATAAACCATCGTGCGTCGATGGTTTATTTTCTTTCCAATAGAAGGAAAACATGATAGGTTAATACTATTACTATTTCGAAAGGCGAAAAACACGATGTTTTTACTAGGAACACTTGTAAATGGACTATTAATTATTATTGGATCTTTGATCGGAAAGCTGCTAAACCGCATCCCTGAAGGTATGAAAGTGACGGTAATGTATGCGATTGGACTGTCTGTGATGGTCTTAGGCTTACAGATGGGATTTAAGAGTGAAAATTTCATCATTGTCATCATCAGCCTCGTAGCCGGAGCGGTAATCGGGGAACTGTTAAGATTAGAAGATCGATTAAATCAGTTGGGTCTGTGGCTTGAGCGGAAGATTGGTTCAAGCGGAAAAGGAAGCATATCAGAAGGGTTTGTGAACGCTACATTAATTTTTGTGATTGGAGCAATGGCGATTCTTGGTGCCCTTGACAGCGGGATTCGCGGCGATCATGATGTTTTGTACATGAAATCCTTTATTGACGGATTTACAGCGTTGATTTTAACGACTACCCTTGGAATTGGCGTGATTTTTTCTGTGATACCTGTCGTTCTCTATGAAGGGTTAATCGCTTTATTTGCTACCCAGATTGACCGGTTTGTTCCTCAGGCATTAATGGATCAATTTATTGTTGAAATGACGTCTGCGGGCGGAATCATGATTTTTGCAATAGGTTTAAATCTTACGGGAATGGTAAAGATAAAGGTTGCCAACCTGCTTCCGGGGATTGTCGTAACGGGAGTGATTGTAACGGGTGTTTATATTTATAATATATTTTTCCTATAAATGGAAATAAAAAGAGCGTACGGAGTCATTAACACTTTACGCTCTTTTTTAATTGGTCTTCTCTTCTTCTTCTAACCATTTTAGGTCGTTCCAGGATAGTTTTGGGTAAAGCAGGCTTGCTTCGTAAATGCCGCTGGCAATTGTTTTGGCCATTTTCATGACAAGATTTAAGCGGGTGTTTTGCAAAACGAAAAACTCCATAAACCCGCTGACATTAACGATGCCAGTAATATGTATATCTCCTACAGCGGGCAGGTCTTTGTTAACGCCTGCTCCCGGCTTAACGGGACCATTTCCAACCTGGATGTTACCAACATTTTTGATCCGCCCTAAGCAGGCATCAATTCCGACAATATAGGGATGAACATGTTTTGTATGGATTTCAGCGATTTTTTCAGCCAGATTAACGGCGTGGATCGGCTTATCTAATGTCCCGTACACATAAAACGATTTCAGCTCTTTTTCTTCTAAAAGTGTCCCGACAAGCGGTCCTAATGAATCCCCTGTAGAGCGGTCCGTTCCAATACAAACAAATACAATGGGCCGGCTTGTCACTTTAGGAATAGTGGAAAGCAGTTCCGCCGCAAGATTTTCAGCTGCCTGTGTATCATCATAAAAAAATTGTTTCCCTGCCCTCCGCTCAAAAAGGCCTGATTTAAGATTCATATAAAGGTCCACTCCCATACCGTAAATAAGTCTTACTAGTATACGGAAAATTCAGGAAATGTATACATGAGTATTGGAAGAAAAAGAAAAATTCAGATGGCTATCAAGAACAGAAAAAAATTGTTAAAATAGATGTTAATTTATATGCTTGTTAAGAGGATGGTGGAAAATGGATATTAATGAAAAGAATATTCAGGAACAAGTGACTAAATTTCAAGATCAAAGCACATGGCTCACTATCGGTGAAGGCCTTCTTAAAATAATTGCGATTATCGTCATTGCAAATATCTTAATTCGAATTGGAAAAGTAGCCATTCATAATATGTTTAAAATTAGAAACCTCTCACCGCTTAATACTTCGGTAAGACGGGAAGAGACGCTTTCTAAGCTTCTCGATAACATTCTCTCGTATGTCGTTTATTTTATTGCGTTTATGATGATTCTTTCTGTATTAGGGATTGATGTAAAGGCGCTTATTGCCGGCGCCGGGGTTGTTGGTTTAGCGGTCGGATTTGGTGCCCAAAGTCTTGTGAAAGATGTAATTTCCGGCTTCTTTATTATTTTTGAAGATCAATTTTCAGTCGGTGATCAAATTCGAGTTGGAGTATTAGAAGGAAAAGTCGAAACAATTGGGCTGCGGACAACAAAAATAAAAAGCGGGACAGGCGAGGTTCATATTTTACCGAACGGAAGCATTACCCAAGTAACCAATTTTTCATTAAATAATAGCGTGGCAATGATTGATATTGCGATTTCCTCTGGAGAAGACATTGTTCGGGCGGAAAAAGTGATTGGCGAGGCTCTTCAAACAATGCCATTGAAATATGAAGAGTTAACGAAAGCACCTGAGCTGTTAGGGATTCAAACAATGGACCCAGCCGAAATCGTTTTTCGAATTGTAGCTGAAACATTGCCAATGAAGCAGTTCGGAGTAACCCGGGCGATTCGGAAAGATATCAAGCTATTATTGGACGAGAATGGCATTAAAGCTCCAGATCCAAGACTTTATATGTACAAAAATGGCTCCTCATAATCTAAGTTGAAATGGTGGTGAAAGTTATGGAAGAAAAAGAATATGCCTTAAATGATATTGTTGAAATGAAGAAACAGCACCCGTGCGGAACAAATCGCTGGAAAATCATCCGTTTAGGAATGGATATACGAATTAAATGTGAAGGCTGCGCCCATAGCGTCTTGATTCCAAGAAGGGAGTTTTCGCGCAAGATGAAGAAAATCTTGGTCAAGCATGAGGGTGAATAATAAGTAGAAATAGAACGATTGCGTTAAGAGGGGGAAACGATTTTGGCTGAGGTACGAAAGGCGGCCTGTCCGTTAAATTGCTGGGATAGCTGCGGCTTTCATGTAACAGTAGAAAATAATCGAGTGACAAAAGTGGACGGTGATCCCTCCCATCCAATTACCAAGGGGAAAATCTGCGGCCGGGGCCGGATGCTTGAAACTAGAACCAACTCGCCTGCGCGGGTGCTGCATCCCTTAAAAAAGGTAAACGGGAAATTTGTGCCAATCTCCTGGGAGCAGGCGCTCGATGAAATAGCTGCTCAATTAACAGATATTAAAGAAAAATATCGGACCACTGCCGTCCTCCACAGTCATGATTATGCCAATAACGGGATCTTGAAAAATCTAGATCAGCGCTTTTTTAATTGCTATGGCGGTGTAACCGAGCTTTACGGCTCGCTTTGCTGGGGGGCTGGGATTGAAGCGCAGAAGTGGGATTTTGGCAATGCTTGGAGCCATGAACCTGATGATATTTTCAATAGCAAAAATATCGTCATTTGGGGAAGAAATGTGGCCCGGACTAATATGCATTTTTATGAAAAGCTTTTGGAAGCTAAGCAGCATGGTGCCAAACTTTACGTCATTGACCCGCTTTATAATGCGACAGCCAAAATCGCTGATGAATATATTACGATTAAACCTGGTATGGACGGATTATTGGCGGCTGGAATTATCAAGGAAATGCTGAGACTAGGCTTAGAGGACCGCGTTTTTATTGATCAATTTACCCACGGGTTTGCTGATGTAGTGCGGCTGGTTGATAGCATTTCCTTAGAAAAAATTAGTGAAATGACGGAAGTCGCCTGTGAGGTTATGACAAAATTAGCCCGTGTTTATGGAGAGAAGCCGGCGGCAACCTATATGGGCTTAGGACTGCAGCGCTATAAAAACGGTGGTAATACCATCCGCTTAATTGATGCCCTAGCTGCCATCAGCGGGAATATTGGCATTGCCGGCGGCGGGGCTAATTATGCAAATCTCCAGGTTGGGCAAAGCTTTACGTTTGAGGAATTAACACTTCCGGAGCGCCGGCAAAACCATAGGCGATTCTCCATCATGAAGCAAGCGGAAGAAGTGCTTGCCGCACATGACCCAGCAATAAAGATGATTATCGTGAGCTGCGGCAATCCATTGACACAGGTGCCTGATACCCATGTGGTCGAACGGGCCTTTGCTTCTGCTCCGACGCTTGTCGTGATGGAACAATTTATGACCGATACAGCCATGCTTGCGGACTATGTGCTGCCGACGACAACTGCCTTTGAAGAAGAAGATCTCTACTATTCATCGATGTATCATCACTATTTAAACTACGGTCCGAAACTTGTTTCAGCCCCTGGTGAGGCACAGCCAGATTTATGGATTTGGACACAGCTGGCAAAGCGGCTTGGCTTTGGTGAGGATTTTGATTTTTCAAGAGATGAATGGTTTCAGATGGTACTTAAACCGTTAGCGGATAAGGGTTTGACGCTTGAAAAATTAAAGTCGCAGCATACAATGGAACTTCCAGTTGAAAAAATCCCATGGCATGACCATCAATTTCAAACGCCAACCGGTAAGTACGAATTTACTGCCCAGAAAGAAGGTCATCAAGGGCAGTTAACTTTAGCCGTCCCGGATGAATCGAAATGGGAAAATCCCGAGCTTGCAGTGAAATATCCGTATCATTTGCTCACGATTCATCCGCTGCGCTCAAATCACTCGCAGAACTATCACCTGTTGGCATCAAAGCCAAAACTAAAAGTGGAGATTGCCGCAAATATTGCCGAAGGTTTGGGCCTGGAAAATGGTGATTTCGTCAAGGTTTGGAATGACCGCGGTGAAATAAAAGGGTTTATTTCGATTTTAGCTCGTGCCCACCCGGACACGATTAATATCGATGAAGGTATTTGGAAAGAGTTTGGAGGGCCTGTCAATCAGCTGACTTCAAGTGGTGAATCCGATAATGGTCTCGGAAGCACGTTATACGATTGTCTTGTAAATCTAGAAAAGGTTCAATAACTGTCGCCAATACGGCGGCAGTTGTTTTTTTCCTAACAAATGCCTATAATTGTGGAAGGCATTTTAAATTTCTGAACTTTATTTTTTTGGCTGTGTTAAAGCACATTGTTGATTTTGAGTACAATGTTGATTGGAGTGGAAGGCGCGAGACTCCTGCGGGAGCAGCGGGACAGGTGAGACCCCGCAGGCGCTTTAGCGCCGAGGAGGCTCACCGCCCGCCCCGCGGAAAGCGAAGCGCCTGGAACGGAAATCAACATCCCCCTTTAACACAACCATTTATTTAAATAGATCAATTTTATTGAGGAGTGAACGTGAATGGCTTTAACAGCTGGTATCGTAGGGTTACCGAACGTTGGTAAGTCTACTCTTTTTAATGCAATAACACAGGCAGGGGCAGAATCAGCGAATTACCCTTTCTGTACGATTGACCCGAATGTCGGAATTGTTGAGGTTCCTGACCACCGCCTGCAAAAATTAACGGAACTTGTGCAGCCGAAGAAAACCGTGCCAACGGCTTTTGAATTTACCGATATTGCCGGGATTGTTAAAGGTGCAAGTAAAGGAGAAGGACTTGGAAATAAGTTCCTTTCTCATATTCGTCAAGTGGATGCCATTTGCCAGGTAGTTCGCTGCTTTGCCGATGAAAACATCACCCATGTATCAGGGAAAGTTGACCCAATCGATGATATTGAAACGATTAATCTTGAATTAATCCTTGCTGACATGGAATCCGTCGAAAAGCGAATTGGCCGTGTTGAAAAATTGGCCAAGCAAAAAGACAAGGATGCGGCAGCAGAATTTGAAGTCCTTGCGATGCTGCGTGATGCCTTTGAAGCTGAAAAGCCTGCACGTACGGTTGATTTTACCGAAGAGCAAATGAAATTGGTAAAAGGACTGCATCTTTTGACGATCAAACCTGTCCTCTATGTGGCAAACGTTAGCGAGGATGATGTAGCAGATCCATCAGGAAATGAATATGTTCAAAAGGTTCGTGAATTCGCCGATGCTGATAATGCTGAGGTTATCGTCATCTGTGCCAAAATTGAAGAAGAAATTGCTGAGCTTGAAGGCGAAGAAAAGCAGATGTTCCTTGAAGAACTTGGCATTGAGGAATCCGGTCTTGACCAATTAATCCGTGCTGCCTACCATTTGCTCGGTTTAGCTACCTACTTTACAGCAGGTGTACAAGAGGTTCGGGCTTGGACATTTAGAAAAGGCATGAAAGCACCGCAATGTGCCGGCGTTATCCATTCAGACTTCGAACGCGGCTTCATTCGCGCAGAAACAGTTTCTTATGATGACTTACTTGCAGCTGGCAGCCACAATGCTGCAAAAGAAGCAGGAAAAGTACGCTTAGAAGGAAAAGAATACGAAGTAAAAGACGGCGATGTCATCCATTTCCGTTTTAACGTATAAAAGAATTTTTAAAAGGGTCAGCTCCCCTTAGTCTATCAATGGCAGTGGGGGCTGATCCTTTATGTAATGAGAGGAAAAAATCACATTCCTGTGAACAATATTGCATTACTTATATTTGTGTGCTATAATTTCAAATTGTGAGTAATGAATAATTGCTCCTTGCCCATTCGGGCCGTTTAGACCAAAAGGAGGTGACTGTGATGAATAAGTACGAAATCATGTACATCATCCGCCCAAATATTGAAGATGAAGCGAAAAAGGCTCTTGTTGAGCGTTTTAACACAATTCTTCTTGACAATGGTGCGGAAACTGCTGAAACAAAGGATTGGGGTAAGCGCCGTCTAGCATACGAAATCAACGATTTCCGCGACGGATACTACCAAATCGCTAAAACAACATCTTCAGCTGCTGCAGTACAAGAGTTTTCTCGTCTTGCAAAAATCAGCGAAGATATCATTCGCCATTTAGTTATTAAAGAAGAAGCTTAATATTAATATAAAAAATTTTTCTGGTGCAGAATGTTTCACATGAAACATCCACCGAAAGAAAAGGAGTTGATTCTGATGATAAACCGTGTCGTGCTTGTTGGCCGTTTAACAAAAGACCCTGAATTGAAATTCACTCCAAACGGCATTGCAGTTGCTACCTTTACTCTTGCAGTAAATCGTCAATTTTCAAATCAGCAAGGTGAACGTGAAGCAGACTTCCTTAACATTGTTGTGTGGCGTAAGGCTGCTGAAAATGTTGCAAACTTCCTGAAGAAGGGCAGCTTAGCAGGTGTAGACGGCAGAATTCAAGTTCGTACTTACGAGCAAGATGGAAGACGTCAATATTTTACTGAGATTGTAGCGGATAGCGTTCAATTTCTTGAACCTAAGGGCTCTTCTGGCGGAGGCGGTGGAAGAAGCAACGATTATTACGGAGCTCCTCCAATGGAACCACAAGGTAATCCATATGGCAGCAGCAATCAGAATCAACGCCAGAATCAGAACCAAAATAAAGGTTTTACCAAAATGGATGAAGATCCATTCGCAGGAAATGGTCAAATCGACATCTCTGATGACGATCTGCCATTTTAAACAAACCTTTTTGAACGCGTTTATATAAAAATATATCAAAAGGAGGGAATTTTCATGGCAGGAGGACGTAAAGGCGGACGCGCGAAGCGCCGTAAAGTGTGCTATTTCACAGCAAATGGCATCTCTCGCATCGATTATAAAGATGTGGATTTACTTAAAAAATTCATCTCTGAGCGTGGAAAGATTTTACCACGTCGTGTAACTGGTACAAGCGCTAAATATCAACGCAAACTAACAGTTGCTATCAAACGTGCACGTCAAATGGCATTATTACCATTCGTTGCAGGTGAGTAATTTAAGTGAAAGGCAGCAGGGGCGCACGCCCTTGCTGCCTTTTTTAATTTCCTTAGCTTGAAAGCTTACGCGTAACTAGCTAATATAAGGAGATAGGGTTAGAAAATTAGAGGTGAAGAAGTGAAAAATGTTCGTAAATTAACAGAAGGTGCTATTCTTTTAGCGGTATTTACCGTTCTATTATTAATCACCATATACATACCGCCTGTTGGAGCCTTTTTAAACTTGGTCTTACCGTTGCCGTTCATGTTGTTTTCGGCAAAAAACCAGCCGAAAAATATATTGGCCTTCTTTCTAGCAGCGATATTCCTTTCCTTTCTTGCCGGTTCGTTCTTGGGACTTGGACTTATGCTTCTTTATGGGACAATCGGAGTCGTCATCGGGTTTATGATTCAAAAAAATAAGAGCCGGACATCGATATTAATTTTAAATTCGCTGATCTTTATGGCAGGCCTGGTCATTTATTATGTAATTTCTGTCGCCTTTTTGAAGTTAAATATCATTCATGAGCTGACTGCAGCATTAAATGACGCCGTCAATAATTCTCAAGATATCCTTAAAGCCCTTGGACAAGAAGATCAAATTGAACAGATAAAAAAGCAAAATGCAGACCTGCTTAAAATGCTTGAAACGCTGGTCCCCTACTTTTTGATTATGATGTCAATTACGTCTGTGTTTATTATCCAGTGGGTCAGCTTCCCAATATTAAAGCGGTTTGGTGTGAGTGTTCAGCCGTGGGGCAGTTTTCGCAATCTTACCCTGCCAAGAAGTCTTTTATGGTACTATTTAATTGCTTTGGGAGTGAATATACTGGCCCATCCCCAAGAGGGAACCTACCTATATACGGTCGTCACTAATGCGACTTATATATTGAATATGTTTTTGCTAATTCAAGGTCTTGCGTTTATCTTTTTTATTTTTTATCAAAAGTCCGTTTCCAAGGGTTTTAACGCTCTTGTGGTAATTCTTGCTTTCATGATTCCAATTGTTCATTATATAATATTAATGTTGGGAATTATGGATTTAGGATTCGATTATCGAAAGCGTTTTAAGAAGAAAGAGTAAGACTTGTGACTAGGAGCTGAAAACTTTGCCTGCATTTTTAGAAAAGCGGTCAATTCGTTACCCCTTTTATGGGTTAATAGGCGTGACAGTGGTCGTGCTCATTGTCCTATTTTTATATAATTGGATCATAAGTGTGGCCGGGCTGTTATTAATGTTTATCCCTATCTACTATATGTTTGTCATCGACCGTCGCCAGAGGGTGGAAATGGAGGAGTATATCTCGACACTTTCTTACCGGGTAAAAAGAGTGGGCGAAGAAGCGCTTCTGGGGATGCCTATCGGAATTATGCTTATTAATGATGAGTATTATATTGAATGGGCAAATCCGTTTCTATCCTCTTGTTTTGATGAGGACACGCTTGTCGGAAGGTCGCTTTATGACGTAGCAGACACTTTGGTACCGTTAATTAAGCAGGAAGTAGAAACGGAAATCATCACGCTGCATGACCGGAAATTCCGTGTCATCCATAAACGTGAAGAACGGCTGTTATACTTTTTTGATGTAACCGAACAAAAAGAGATTGAGAAAATGTATCATGAAGAACGGACCGTTATTGCGACAATCTTTTTAGATAATTATGATGACTTAACCCAGGGAATGGACGACCAGATGCGCGGCAGTATCAATAATTTAGTTACGTCCATCCTAAATAAATGGGCAACTGATAATGGTATTTTCTTAAAAAGGATTTCCTCGGAACGCTTTATGGCTGTTTTTAGCGAAGGTATTCTTCATATGCTGGAAAAAGGAAAATTTGCCATCCTCGATGAGGTGCGGGAAATGACCTCAAAGCAGAATGTCTCGTTTACCTTGAGTATTGGGGTTGGAACCGGGGTCGCATCCTTACCTGAATTAGGTGTCCTGGCGCAATCAAGTCTCGATTTGGCCTTAGGTAGAGGCGGAGATCAAGTAGCGATTAAACTGCCAAATGGGAAAGTGAAGTTCTTTGGCGGCAAAACAAACCCAATTGAAAAACGGACAAGAGTCAGAGCAAGGGTCATCTCCCACGCCTTGAAGGATTTAATTACTGCCAGTGATAAAGTGATTATTATGGGGCATAAAAATCCTGATATGGATTCGATTGGCTCAAGCATTGGCATTTATAAAGTAGCGCAAATGAATCAGAAGGAAGCCTATATCGTTGTTAATACGCAGGAAATGGACAATGGTGTCACGAGACTGATGAATGAAATCCGCCATCAAGAGCAATTGTTTTCTCACTTTATCAGCCCTGAAGAGGCGCTTGAAATTGCCACGGATAAGACGCTGCTTGTTGTTGTTGATACCCATAAACCTTCTCTCGTTATGGAAGAACGGCTGTTAAACAAAATTGATCATGTTGTGGTGATTGATCATCATCGCCGCGGTGAAGATTTTATTGAGGGCCCATTGCTCGTTTATATGGAGCCATATGCCTCTTCTACATCGGAGTTAGTAACAGAGTTTTTGGAATATCAGCCGAAACGAGCTAAAATTGAAATGATTGAAGCGACGGCGCTGTTAGCAGGAATCATCGTTGATACAAAAAGCTTTTCATTACGAACTGGCGCAAGAACATTTGATGCTGCCTCCTACCTGCGGGCACACGGTGCTGATACCGTTCTCGTGCAAAAGTTTTTGAAAGAGGACGTCGATACATATATCAAAAGGTCGAAGTTAATAGAATCAGTTACCTTTTACCGTGAAGGGGTTGCGATTGCCAAAGGAACTGAAGATGAGCTTAATGATCAAGTGATTATTGCCCAAGCGGCCGATACTTTGTTAACGATGGACGGTGTCCTTGCTTCCTTTGTGATTTCAAAACGGAGCGAAGGAGTCATTGGTATTAGTGCGAGGTCCCTCGGAAACATCAATGTTCAAGTGATTATGGAAAGCCTAAAGGGCGGCGGTCACTTAACAAATGCGGCCACCCAGCTGACAGGGCTGTCAATTGACGAAACGGAAGCACAATTAAAAACAGCGATTGATGATTATTTTGAAGGAGTGAAAAAGGAATGAAAGTTATTTTTCTCAAGGATGTTAAAGGAAAAGGAAAAAAAGGCGAAGTTAAAAATGTCGCTGACGGCTATGCGCAAAACTTCTTAATTAAGCAAGGATTAGCGGTAGAAGCAAATAATGCCAGCATTAGTTCATTAGATGCACAAAAGAAGAAGCAGGAAAGAGCTGCTGCTGAAGAGCTCGCTGAAGCGAAAAAGCTGAAAGAAACATTGGATCAAATTACGGTGGAGTTATTGGCCAAAGCAGGAGAGGGCGGCAGACTATTCGGTTCGATTACCACGAAACAAATTGCCGAAGAGCTGCAAAAGAAACATGGGATTAAAATTGATAAGCGGAAAATGGAATTAACAGATGCCATCCGCACCCTTGGCCATACGAAGGTTCCAGTGAAGCTTCATCATGAAGTAGTTGCAACCCTTACTGTTGCAGTGAAGGAAATAAAATAAGATAAAAATTTGCCAGTTCAATTTTAGGATAAACATGATAGAATAGAAAAGTAAGCAACGGGATGTGATCGGTATTGACTGGTCACTTTTTTCTTTATAAGATTGATATTTATAAATCATCCTCTCATATAGGAGGTTTTGAATAGATGAGTGATTTATATGCGGATCGCATGCCGCCGCAAAACATTGAAGCGGAACAAGCCGTTTTAGGGGCGATTTTTTTAGAGCCATCTGCCTTAACATTAGCTTCAGAAATATTAATTCCTGAGGATTTCTACCGTGCCTCCCATCAAAAAATCTTTAATGTTATGTTGAAGCTAAACGATGACGGTAAAGCGGTAGACTTAATTACGGTTACAGAAGAATTGGCAGCAGCCAAGCTTATTGAGGATACAGGCGGGGTTAGTTATTTAAACGAGCTGTCGGGTTCGGTTCCAACAGCCGCAAATATAGAGTATTATGCTAGAATCGTAGAAGAAAAGTCTTTATTAAGAAGGTTGATTCGGACGGCAACGGGAATTGCCACTGATGGATATTCGCGTGAGGATGAAGTCGAAGCGCTTTTGAGCGAAGCGGAGAAAAGTATCCTTGAGGTTGCGCAAAGAAAGAATGCCGGTGCCTTCCACAATATTAAAGATGTCCTTGTTAGGACGTATGACAATATTGAGGAGATGCACAACCGCGTTGGCGAAATAACAGGACTTGAGACCGGATTTGTTGAACTTGACCGGATGACAGCAGGCTTCCAGCGCAATGACTTAATCATTGTTGGTGCCCGTCCTTCCGTTGGTAAAACAGCATTTGCCTTAAATGTTGCGCAAAATGTTGCCAAAAAAACGGGTGAAAATATTGCCATCTTTAGTCTTGAGATGGGTGCTGAGCAGCTTGTCATGCGTCTCTTGTGCGCTGAAGGGAATATCGATGCGCAAAGGCTTCGTACCGGATCGCTGACAGAGGATGACTGGGGAAAGCTGACGATGGCGATGGGAAGCTTGTCAAACACGGGAATCTTTATTGATGATACCCCCGGCGTTCGCGTCGGTGATATTCGCTCTAAATGCCGCCGCTTAAAGCAAGAGCATGGCTTAGGGATGATTTTAATTGACTATTTGCAGCTTATTTTAGGGAGCGGCCGTTCTGGTGAAAACCGTCAGCAGGAAGTATCGGAAATTTCCCGCTCGCTTAAGCAATTGGCTCGTGAGCTGCAAGTCCCTGTAATTGCCCTTTCCCAGCTTTCCCGTGGTGTCGAGCAGCGTCAGGATAAACGCCCGATGATGTCTGATATTCGTGAATCAGGAAGTATTGAGCAGGATGCCGATATCGTTGCCTTCTTATATCGTGACGATTACTATGATAAAGAATCAGAGAATAAGAATATTATTGAAATTATCATTGCTAAGCAGCGTAACGGTCCAACTGGTACTGTTTCACTAGCCTTTGTGAAGGAATATAATAAATTCGTCAACATTGAGACTCGTTATGAATCTCCTCCAGGAGCATAAAGTCGATATGAAAAGTCAGCCTAATACTATGGCTGGCTTTTTTTATTTTTATAGATTGCTATATATACGAACATATTTAGTATTTTTATATAAAATGTTCGTGTTTTATTGATTTTTAAGTGGGAAGTTGTTAAACTATGGTGGTGTTAATAAATAAAAACGGGAAACAAAAATTTCGGAGGTGCGTTAAATGTCATCAGTAGTGGTTGTTGGTACGCAGTGGGGAGACGAGGGCAAGGGAAAGATTACTGACTTTTTGTCTGAAAATGCAGAGGTAATTGCGCGTTATCAAGGTGGAAACAATGCAGGCCACACCATCAAATTTAACGGAGAAACCTACAAATTACACTTAATTCCGTCGGGGATTTTTAATAAAGAAAAAATAAGCGTAATCGGTAATGGAATGGTTGTTGATCCCAAAGCGCTGGTTACGGAATTGGCCTATTTACATGAAAAGGGCGTTACAACTGAGAATCTTCGGATAAGTAATCGTGCCCATGTGATCCTTCCTTATCATTTAAAATTGGATGAAGTGGAAGAAGAAAGTAAGGGCGCTAATAAGATTGGTACGACGAAAAAGGGAATTGGCCCTGCCTATATGGACAAGGCCGCCCGCGTCGGAATCCGGATTGCTGATTTGCTTGAGCGTGATGTGTTTGAGGAAAAGCTGGAGCGGAACCTTGCTGAGAAAAACCGCTTATTTGAACGGATTTATGAGACTGCCGGCTTTAAGAAAGAAGAAATCTTAGATGAATATTTTGAGTATGGGCAGCAGATTAAGCAATATGTCTGTGATACATCAGTCGTGTTAAATGATGCCCTAGATGAAGGTAAGCGGGTCCTCTTTGAAGGTGCTCAGGGTGTTATGTTAGATATTGACCAAGGTACGTACCCGTTTGTTACATCGTCTAACCCGGTTGCTGGAGGAGTGACGATTGGTTCAGGTGTTGGACCATCTAAAATCACCCATGCCGTTGGCGTTTGTAAGGCCTACACTTCCCGTGTCGGGGACGGACCGTTCCCTACTGAGCTGCATGATGAAACGGGAAATCGCATCCGTGAGGTTGGGCGTGAATACGGTACTACAACAGGACGTCCGCGCCGTGTCGGCTGGTTTGATAGCGTCGTCGTTCGTCATGCCCGCCGTGTCAGCGGGTTAACGGATCTTTCCCTTAATTCGATTGACGTCTTAACTGGTATTGAAACGTTGAAAATATGTACGGCCTATCGCTATAGAGGCGAACTCATTACAGAGTATCCGGCGAGCTTAAAGGTATTGGCGGAGTGTGAACCTGTTTATGAAGAACTTCCAGGCTGGACGGAGGATGTTACAGGCGTTAAATCATTAGATGAATTGCCTGCCAATGCCCGCCATTATATTGAGCGTGTCACCCAGCTTACAGGAGTTCCGCTGACAACCTTCTCTGTCGGCCCAGATCGAAACCAAACAAACGTCGTCCGCAGCCCTTGGAGACAGATCTAAATCAATTTTAAAGGAGCCCTCATTTTGGGGGCTTTCATTTATTTTAAAAATTTTTTAAAAAAAGTATTGCCTTAAATCTATTATCCATGCTATTATAAAAAGCGTCGTCACAATACGACATAAAGCGAGCCATTAGCTCAGTTGGTAGAGCAGATTGCGGACTTCTTGAATAGGCTTCCGCGGGCAATCTGCGAGAAATTCCGCAAGGGATTTTGAGCATCCGGCAGAAATCGAAGTTTAGGTAACAATTTGTGTACGAGCCATTAGCTCAGTTGGTAGAGCATCTGACTTTTAATCAGAGGGTCGAAGGTTCGAGTCCTTCATGGCTCACCATTTTTAAAAATATGGCCCCTTGGTCAAGTGGTTAAGACACCTCCCTTTCACGGAGGTAACACGGGTTCGAATCCCGTAGGGGTCATTGGTTTTGGTCTGGTAGTTCAGTTGGTTAGAATGCCTGCCTGTCACGCAGGAGGTCGCGGGTTCGAGTCCCGTCCAGACCGCCACTAAAGTGGCTCAGTAGCTCAGTCGGTAGAGCAAAGGACTGAAAATCCTTGTGTCGGCGGTTCGATTCCGTCCTGAGCCATAAAAAAAGAAGCATTCAATAAACATAAAATGGCTTAGTTCACTTGAACTAAGCCATTTTTTATATTTGATTTGCAAACTTTACTTGAAATTATGTTTATTTCATTTTACCGTTCGTTCTTTGTCGTAAAATCGGGTACGAGCCAATAGATGAGCAATCCGGCAATGGTAGCATAGGCGATACCATTATGGGCATAGCCAACCCCGATAATGAAGATGATCGCGACGATGACCAAATTTTTCATATTCGCCAGACTCACTTTTTCCTCAATGAGATGACGGATCCCCATTGCAGCAATCATACCAAACAACAGGATACATATGCCGCCCATCACTGCAACTGGAATGGATTGAATAACAGCTCCAACTTTAGCGAACAAGCCAAGAAGAATGGCAATAACAGCAGCGCCTTGAATAATCCGACTGGAAAACTGGCGTGTGATGGCTAGAACTCCGAGGTTTTCCGCGTAAGTTGTTTGTGCAGGTCCGCCGATGAAGCCCGAGATTAATGTTGCAATGCCATTCCCCCATAGGATGCTTGAAAATCCAGGATTCTTTGTCACATCTTTTCCTGTAATCTCATTTAGCACAAACATATGTCCAAGGTCTTCGATGATGGTAACCAGTGCTATCGGCGCCATTCCGAGGATCACGACCCACGTGAATTCCGGCATGACAACATGCGGAAGAGCAAAGGTCGGTGCAGTGGCAATGGTATGAAATTCAACAAACCCACGCACCGCAGCATATGCATACCCTACTGCAAGACCGATGATGAGTGGAAAGAGGCGGATCACCTTTGTGCCCGCAAGCGTTGCGATGACCGCTGCCAGAAGGCTGACGATTGCGACATCCCAATGGGTTGAAGCCATGCTGGTCACCGCCGTGGTTGCTAGCGAAAGACCAATAATACTTACAACAGGTCCGACGACAACTGCAGGAATTACTTTGCGGACTTTTTCAAAACCGACAAAGGAAATGATCATAGATACAATGGCATAAACAATGGAAACGCTTATAAGACCTGCAACGGCTTGACCAGGTGAATGTAACTCCCCCACATACAACGCAAGCGGAGCAATAAAGGCAAAAGATGAACCTAGATACGTAGGAACCTTTCCGCGTGTAATTAGATGGAAAACCAATGTTCCTAAACCACTGGCAATAAGTGCACTTCCTGGATCAAGCCCAGTTAGTGCCGGCACCAAAATTGTTGCACCAAACATCGCAAACAAATGCTGGAATGATAATGGTATTGCGCTTAAAAATTTTTTCAATCGTTTTCCCCCCTTTAATAGTTCCTTCATATATCATATATTTTTACTATTTATTTTTAGAATAAATTTAAAAAGTATTTTCTATATATTTCGATTTTAAATCAATGGGTATTGTTACAAAAATGAAACAAACCTCCCTTTATTTTACAAATAATCCCCGAAGTTTGTCCTATTTTGTATAATAAGAATCTATTACTCTCGAACTAGTAAAACCCTTGATATAATAGGAATTCCTCCCCGTTTTTTTAAAAAAACCAAACAAAAACTACGAAAATATGACTAGCATATTTCAAAAACAGTAGGAAAATGTCAGTAATTATACAGTTTTGTTACATTATAGAGACTATTAAACTTTTCAAATAAAATTATGATAAGGTAAAGAAGGTCTAAAATTCTGGATAATTCCTTACTTGTCAACAACTCAAGATTAAGAGGTTTTTACCGTGGTTTAGGAGGAAAGAATGTTATTCTCGAATAAAGTTTCGAAGTCAAAAAGGTTTTTATTTTTAAAAACAGCCGTTATTACAACCATGGCTGCATCCGTTATTGCCTTTAGTAACGGTCCAGTTGCATTTGCCACATCACCAAAGTTAACAACCATATATCACGTCTATCTTAATGGTACATACATTGGAAATGTCACGGATAAAGATATCATCGATAAACTCGTTACAGATAAAGTAGACACAGCAAAGAAATCCTTTAAGGACGTCAATATAAAAATAGGTCCTCAGGTTCAATACATCCCTGAGCAGGTTTTCCGTTCAGCAGAAAATAATCAGGAAGCCGTCCAAAATATACAAAACTCTTTTCAAATCCAGGCTGAGGCATCTGCTATCGTCATCGACGGTATACCAGTTGTTTACTTGGATCATAAAGAAACAGCCGAACAAGTAATACAGAATCTCAAGCTGCAATATGTCACTGAGGATCAACTAACAGAACTTGAAACAAGAAAGGCATCTGCGGAAAAGGCATTGCCGCCATTGCAAGAAAATGTGACTCGTCTTTTAGACGTCCATCTATCGAAAAAAGTTTCAGTTGAAACTGTAAATGTAGCCCCTGACAAAATTATGTCGGCTGCGGACGCTGTTACTTTTTTACAAAAGGGCACATTAGAAGAAAAGAAATATACCATCCAAGAGGGGGATGTCCTCGAAACGATTGCCGAGGATTATGATTTGAAGTTAGCTGATATCCTGGCATTAAACCCAGGCCTAACTGAGGAAGCACTTTTGAAGATTGGTCAGGAAATCAATATAACGGCCCTAAAACCGTATATTGAAGTAATCGTTGATAAAGAATTAAATCAAAAGGAAGAAATTCCTTTTGCCAATCAAGTAGTTGAGGATTCTTCGATGCCGAAGGGCGATACAAAGGAAAAACAAAAGGGTCAAAACGGATCGCGCTCGGTAACTTATGCAATTACAGAACAAAACGGTGTAACCGTTAAGAAGGATAAGTCTAGCGAACAAATCCTGCAGCAGGCAGTAGATCATATTGTCATCAAGGGAACAAAAGCGATTCCTTCTCGTGGTGAAGGCAGCTTTGCCTGGCCGACTGTTGGCGGTTATGTTTCCAGTCAAATGGGCTATCGCTGGGGCAAGATGCACAAAGGAATTGATATTGCCGGCCCAAGCAATAGAGCGATCAAGGCTGCTGATAATGGCGTCGTTGTCTCTGCTGGATGGGGCGGCGGCTATGGAAATAAAGTGGTCATCGACCATCAAAACGGCTTCCGCACTTTATATGGCCATATGTCATCGCTTAATGTAAAAGCCGGCCAAACGGTTTCAAAAGGCACGCAAATTGGAATAATGGGCTCTACAGGCGATTCTACCGGTGTCCATTTGCATTTTGAAGTGTATAAAAACGGCAGCTTGGTAAACCCGCTTTCCTATTTAAAGTAATTACGAATCAAAAGTCTCTAGTTGGAACTAGAGGCTTTTCCTTTTAATTGCATTTGGAATCACTAGTATCTAAAGGTAAAAAATGTTATTCCATTCCTGCCAAATGCTACTTATAGGTGAATTAAAGCTAATAAAATGGTAAAGTAAGATAGTATAGTTATGTCTTTTAGCAGCTATTGATTGTATAGATTATTTTACTAAAAAGGAGAAATTGTATGGAGAAGAAGATTCTTGTTGTTGATGATGAAAAACCGATTGCAGATATTTTGCAATTTAATTTAAAAAAAGAAGGTTACGTTGTCTATTGTGCTTATGATGGCAACGAAGCGCTGCAATTAGTAGAAGAGATTCAGCCTGACCTTATTCTCTTAGACATAATGCTTCCACAAAAGGACGGGATGGAAGTCTGCCGGGAAATCCGCAAGAAATATGAAATGCCGATTATTATGCTGACGGCAAAGGATTCTGAAATTGACAAAGTCTTAGGTCTTGAACTGGGTGCCGATGATTATGTAACCAAGCCATTTAGTACAAGGGAACTCATAGCCCGAGTTAAAGCCAATTTACGCCGGCACCAACAGATTCTGGCTCAGCCAGATGCTGAGAATGAAACGAATGAAATTGAAATCGGTTCGCTAGTGATTCATCCTGATGCCTATGTCGTTTCAAAACGCGGTGAAACGATTGAACTGACACACCGGGAGTTTGAACTGCTCTACTATTTGGCCAAGCATATCGGCCAAGTAATGACACGAGAGCACCTCTTACAAACGGTATGGGGTTACGATTATTACGGCGATGTCAGGACAGTGGATGTAACCGTTAGACGCCTGCGTGAAAAAATTGAGGATAGCCCTAGTCATCCAACGTGGATTGTCACTCGCCGCGGGGTTGGATATTACTTGCGGAATCCTGAACAGGAGTAATTTCTTTGATGAAAAAGGTTGGTTTCTTTCGCTCAATACATGTAAAGTTTGTTATCATCTATGTCCTCCTTATTTTAGTGGCGATGCAAATTATCGGTGTTTATTTTGTCCGCCAGCTGGAAGAAACGTTACGAGCAAATTTCCAGACATCGTTAAAGCAGCGTGTTAATTTGCTTGCCTATAATGTGCGTGAGGAAATGGAAAAGGAAAGAACACCTGAAGACCCGACACTTGAAGACGATATTAAGAAAATCCTTAGAGATTTTAATGCAGGTGATATTTCTGAAGTTCGCGTCATTGAAAGCCGGTCCCTTAAAATTCTTGGGACTTCTCAATCAAGTAATCAAGGAGTGGTCGGACAAAGGACAACAGAGCTGAGGATAAAGCAATCGATGGTGTTAGAAGAGGACCAAAGTGCAATTAAGATTGATCCGCAAACCACACATCGGATTTGGGTCCTCTCTACCCCGATTAAGTCCGGTAAAAAAGTGATTGGGTCAATCGATCTAGTCGCAAAAATTGAAAATGTCTTTGAACAAATGAAAACAATTAATGGAATCTTTGCGACCGGAACAGCGATTGCCTTATCGATTACGGCTATTCTCGGAATTTTATTGGCCCAAACCATCACAAGGCCAATATCGGATATGAAGAAGCAGGCATTAGCGATGGCAAAAGGGAACTTTTCCCGCAAGGTTAAAGTATATGGCAATGATGAAATCGGTACGCTTGCGGTCGCCTTTAACAACCTGACGAAGAAGCTTCAAGAAGCGCAGGCCATGACCGAAGGGGAACGAAGAAAACTGTCATCGGTGTTATCGTATATGACCGATGGCGTCATTGCTACCGACAGAAAAGGACGAGTTATTTTAATCAATGAGCCTGCAGCCGACATGCTGAATGTTTCACGTGAAACAGTTCTTTCCCAGCCGATTGTGTCGTTATTGAGTTTGGATGATACCAATTCCTTTGAGGATCTATTAGAGGAGAAGGATTCGTTAATCTTAGACTATAGTACAAATACAAAAAGCTATATTCTTCGCGCCAATTTTTCTGTCATTCAAAAAGAAACTGGCTTTGTTAACGGTTTGATTGCCGTGCTGCATGATATCACAGAACAGGAAAAAATTGATGCTGAACGAAGAGAGTTTGTCGCCAATGTTTCGCACGAACTAAGAACACCGTTAACAACCATGAGAAGTTATTTAGAGGCACTTGCTGACGGGGCATGGCAAGACGCGGAAATTGCGCCAAACTTTTTGGAAGTGACGCGGACAGAAACGGAACGGATGATTCGGCTTGTGAATGACCTCCTGCAGCTATCGAAAATGGATAGTACGGATTACAAGCTAAATAAGGAATGGGTGAACTTTGTCAATTTCTATCATCGCATCATTGACCGCTTTGAAATGTCCAAGGAGCAGAATGTTACCTTCAATCGTAAGCTTCCTGACCATGCCATTTTTGTTGAAATTGATGAAGATAAAATGACTCAGGTCTTATACAATATAATTTCAAATGCGTTAAAGTATTCACCGGAAGGCGGACAGGTCACGTTCTCCATCAAAGAACGGGAAGATAAGATTATCGTCAGCATCGCGGACCAAGGGATGGGGATTCCAAAAGAGAATATTGCCAAAGTATTTGACCGCTTTTATCGTGTGGATAAAGCGAGAACCCGAAAATTGGGCGGTACGGGACTGGGGCTGGCGATTGCCAAGGAAATGGTCAATGTTCATGGCGGGGCTATTTGGGCGACAAGTAAAGAAGGAAAGGGAACGGTGATTTCCTTTTCATTACCGTATGAGCGTTCTGAAGAGGATGAGTGGTCATGAGATACGAAAATATTAAATCATGGATATTAACGATATTAGTCATGGTCAGCGCCCTGTTAACCTGGAATCTTTGGACATACCAGCCCAATTACGAGACCATGGAAAATAGCAAGATCGTAGAAGAGGTCACTGTAAGTGAAAAACAGGAGGTTCAAAAGATTGTTCGGCCTGACCGGATATTGTTTCATGTTAAAGGTGAGCATTACGGAACCAATAATACAGAAGAGCTTGAAAAGGTAATCAAAGAATTAAGCGGCTGGGCCTTTTACGATGTGAAAAGTGTGACCGACAAAGTCGGAAATATAGAAGAATTATCGCACGGAAGCGGTAATGCTGAAATTATTTTTCCAGGGGAAGTCCCAATTGAATTATACCGCAGTGTCTTAACTATGGAAGGAAAGAAGCTGCCATCTTTCAACTTCAATCGAATTATTATTAATGTCGAGGACTCAGAAAAGGAAGATGGGATTGTTTACTTTGTTTCAACCGAAAACCAGCAAGTCCATATAAGTCACATATCAGCGGCCAATTTAAGCGCGTTTAACCGTGATTTCTTTAAAAATGCTGTTCGGTATCCTGAATTCTTTGCCTATAAAACATCTGAGAAACATACGCTTTTCCTGCCTGAAAACGAGACGAAAATGATGACTTATAAGTATATACCTGGTAACCCTTTTTCTGAGGAATTTAAAGAGGCGCTTTTTAGTGATCCCAGCTTTGTTCAAAAAAGCACCATATCGCAAGGTGAAGAATACACAAATGGTTACAGTAAAATGACCGTGAATTATAATACCAATATGCTTTCATATGTCAATCCAACGGCAGATGATGACTTTATTGATAACTCGTACGATTTAGTCAAGCGAAGCATTGATTTTGTCAATGAGCACGGTGGATGGACGGACTCGTATCGTTTTGTGTCAAAAAGTGAATTTAGCCGGTCCGTTACCTTTCGTTTATACAGCATTGAAGGGTATCCCGTTTTTAACGATAATGGCCTTTCAGAAATCAAAGAGGTTTGGGGCCGGGATACCATTAATAAATATGTACGCCCTAATATTTCCTTGGAGCTGCCATTAACGACCGAAATGCAAAAAGTATCGCGGCCATCAGGACACGACGCATTGGAATTTTTACAAAAGCAAAAAAACTTTAAACCAGAGCTTCTCGAAGAAATGATATTAGGCTATCGGATGGAAAGGGATTCAGATCAGAATAAGCTTATTCTCTTAGAGCCTACCTGGTTCTATCGCTATGATAAAGCATGGGGGCAGATCACGATGGATGACCTGGGAGGATTACAGCATGGATTGGAGTAAAATTAAAACGATTTTTATTATAACCTTTCTGATATTGGATGTTTATCTCTTATTTCAATTTATGAAAATCCGTGATGCCAATAAATACGAGGTCGCAAATGAGGCTTCGTTTGAAGAAAAACTGAAGGCGGATGAAATTCAATATAACGACCTGCCCAAGGCACCAATCAAGGATCAATATTTAAGTGCAAAGCCAAAGATATTTAATAAAGGCGATCTTGCGAAATTAAAAGGTCAGTCTGCCACTATTATGGACCAAGGTTCGAAGCTTCAAGTAACACTTGAGAAGCCATTGCAGTTAAGTTCAAAGTTCGAACCGGCTGAACTATCGGGCTTTTTAAAGGATAATGTCCTTAATAGTGAGGATTATCAATTTTGGGAGAAGGATGACAAAAAAAATACCATCACCTTCTTTCAACAATATGATAATTTCACGTTTTATCAAAATATTAATGGGATGATAACTTTCACTTATAATTCAGATAATCAAATTGTTTCTTATCAACAAACCTATCTGGAGGAGATCGAAAAACTGACGGCAGAAGAAATTCTGCTTCCTTTAAAGGCAATTGAAACCCTGCATCAAAAGGGGATATTGAAACCGAAGAGTAAAATTACCAAGGTAGAGCTTGGCTATTCGACCCTTATTCAACTGGCTGCTTCTCAAGTATTAGCACCAACCTGGCGTTTTGTCGTCAATGATAAGGAAAGTTTATTTGTGAATGCGTTTGAGGGCCAGATTATTCAATTTAACAGCGATGAAAATAGTAAAGTGGAGTGAAGCAGTATGTCGTTAAGATATAGCATTCTTGCAAGCGGGAGTACGGGGAACGCCCTCTATGTCGAATCTGATGAACATTCCTTCCTAGTGGATGCCGGCTTTAGCGGCAAGCAGATGGAGTCTCTCTTCGGGCAGATTGACCGTGACCTTAGTAAGCTTTCTGGAATCTTTGTTACTCACGAACACAGTGATCACATTAAAGGGATTGGGGTGCTTGCCCGTAAGTATCATTTGCCTGTGTTTGCGAATGAAAAAACCTGGCGGGCAATGGACAATTCCGTGGGAACCATCCCAACGGAGCAAAAGTTTGTTTTCAATATGGAAACGGTAAAGAGCTTTGGTTCTGTTGATATAGAATCGTTCGGGGTATCGCATGATGCGGCGGAACCGATGTTTTACGTCTTTCATAATGAAGGGAAAAAGCTTGTGCTGATAACCGACACAGGCTATGTAAGCGACCGGATGAAGGGGACCATCTCCAATGCCGATGTTTATATTTTTGAATCCAATCATGACGTGCAAATGCTCCGGATGGGGAGATATCCTTGGAACATCAAACGGAGAATTCTCAGTGATGTCGGCCATGTGTCCAATGAAGATGCAGCAATTGCGATGAGCGATGTGGTTGGAGACAATACCAAAAGGGTCTATCTTGCCCATCTTAGCTTAGATAATAATATGAAGGATTTAGCGAAGATGGCGGTGACGCAAACCCTCGAGAGCCAGGGATTGATTGTTGGCGAACAATTCGGGCTTTACGACACCGACCCAAAAACACCAACAACTTTAACAGCGGTATAGATTTTAATGAAAAGAAGCGCCATTTACCTGGTGCTTTATTTTTTTTGCTCTGTTATTATTCATTGTTGATTTTTTCGTGTAGGTATGAGAATTCATAGGCGGAGAATTTCCGGCTAATGTATATAGAGGAAGCTAAAGAAGCAGATAAGCGGAGATATTCCGATAAACTGCTCTAAATAAGGCAAAATCCAATGATTTGGATAATATAAACGGAAAAACTCCTTTTATTTTTAAGGAAATATGGGTATTTCCCAATTTAAGCGGAATAATGCCTTTTATTTTTCAAACAAAGTGAAATCACCATTCAGGTAAAACAGAGCCATTTTTTAAAAATTTTAGCTATGTTAAAGCTTAAGGTTGATTATTGCCACAAAGTTGATTGAAGTGGAGGGCGCGAGACTCCTGCGGGAGCAGCGGGACAGGTGAGACCCCGCAGGCGCTTAAGCGAGGCCACTGAAAAAGTCCACTTTTTAAGCAGTTTAAAGGTAGATTTTATCGACCTTTAAACTGCTTTTTTGTTTTATAATAAAATTATAAA